>JALYZO010000162.1 GCA_030945745.1 Actinomycetota bacterium | reverse complement strand
CTGGAGGCCCGGCTGCGCCACCTGTTCTTCCGGTCCGGGTCCGGCGCCGCCCCGAACCTGGTGGAGTACGGGAGCCTGCGGCTCAACCTGGAGACCTACCAGGCGGTCATCGGCGGGGAGCCGCTCGACCTCACCTACATGGAGTACGAACTGCTCAAGTTCCTGGCCCAGACACCGGGACGGGTCTTCACCCGTGAGACGTTGCTGAGCCGGGTGTGGGGCTACGAGTACTACGGCGGCGCCCGAACCGTCGACGTCCACATCCGGCGACTCCGCGCCAAGCTGGGCGAGGAGTACGCCAATCTGATCTCCACCGTCCGCTCCGTTGGCTACCGCTTCGGGCAGGGACGCTGGAGCGGGTGAGGCCGAGGTGCACCTCCGTCGGGGACGGCAAGGGAGCGACCGCCGCAACGCTGGGGTGGCGACTGACCGTCGGATGGCCCGGCGGCCGGCCCGGAGCATGGTGTTTCGGAGCACGTGCTGGGTCTGACGCCCACCCGTGGCCGGAGGTGCTTCCGAGGACCCTCAGGCCCCCACCCAAGCCCACGCCTCGATCTCCACCAGACCGCCGAGGGGGAGACCGGCGACCGCCACCGCCGAGCGTGCCGGGCGTTGGTCCCCGAAGCCGGCCCGGTACACCTCGTTGACGACCGCGTAGTCGGCCATGTCGGTGAGGAAGACCGTGGTCTTGACCACGGAGGCAAGCGAAGCGCCGGCCCCGGTGAGCAGGCCCCCCAGGTTGGCGATGGCCTGGGTGAGCTGCGGACCGACGCCGCCCTCGACGAGGGCCCCGTCCCGCAGGCCCAGTTGCCCGGAGCAGATCAGCCAGTCACCAGCACGAACGACCGACGTGTAGTGCCCAACAGGCGTGCCGGAGGTGGTGCCGGCGGTCGGTGTGTCGGATGTGCTCATCGGAAGCTCCCTCGTCGGGTGGGCCACTGCTCCGGCAGCCCCTGGGCGATCCACGTGGCCGCGGCGACGGCGGCGAAGACGGCGTCGGAGCACCTGACCGGGTCCTCGTCGGCACCGGCGGGGACGATCTCCACAAGCACGGGCGGGGTGTCCTTGGCGCGCAGGATGCCGAAGCTGCGGATGGTCAGGTCTTCGGGAACGCCGTCGGCGTTGAGGGCAATGGCCTCCGAGCACACCCATCCGAGGGCCATGTGGGCCGCTCCGACGGCGTAGGAGCGCACGACGACCTCGTCGAGGGGCGCGCCGCAACGGACACGGACGGCGACGTCGGCCGGAAAGCCGTGGGCGTCCACGGAGACCGTTGCCTCGGCGGCTGCCCCGGGCGCCCCGGTCACCGTCGCCCGGCCCACTCCAGAAGGCCGGCCCACTCCAGAAGGCCGGCCCACTCCAGGAGGCCGGCCCACTCCGGGAGCCACCCGCTCGGCGGAGGCCTGCAGGGCGGCGACCAGTACCGCCGCCTCCGCCCAACCGGCGGCCCGGATGGACACCGAAGTCGGCGGGCCGACGACGTCGATCTCCTCGACGGTCAAGCCCGGCGCCGCCGACGCCACCGCCTCGGCGATCCCCGGTGTGGCCGCCACGCGCAGCACGCCGGTGCCGTCCGCCCGGATGCCCGCGGCGATGGGCGGGCGCTTGGGCCCGAGGCGGACGACATCCTCCCGGGACAGCACGGCCAGGACCGGCCGGCCGTGCTGGTCGGCCAGCTGACGGGCGGCAGACGAGACGACAGAGGGGGTCTTGGCGCCGAAGGCCCCACCGTTGGCCGCCGCTGACACCGCTTCGGCGCCGGGAGCGCACCACGAGGCGTCAGGCTCCAGGTAGGCGGGTTCGACCCAGGTGGTGCGGAGCGTCAGCGCCCAGGTGCCAGGGGGGACCTCGAGTGGGTAGGCGACCTGATGGCCGCTGCGCCGCCCCTGCACCCGGCCGACGGCGGACCGGGCGCTTCCTACGGTGTCGCCGATCTGCCAGCCCCCCCGGCCGTCCGGGACGGCCACCAGGCACCCCTCGGGCGGGGTGTCGGCGGCGAAGGGCGCCCGCCCCAGCGTGGCGGCGGGACCCACGTCCTGAGCGACGCCACCCTCCAGCTCGGCCCGCCGCCCGGCGGCCGCCAGGTCTCGCCTGCCGCAGACCGCAACTGCGCAAGCGCCAGGATCAGACCCGGCCCCACCGGCCCCAACTGCGGCGTCGACGATCGTCCGCCACCCGGTGCAGCGACACAGGTGGGCCAGCAGAGCGGACTCCACCCGGGGCGCGGTTGGTTGGGGACCCAGGGCAGCCAGGCGGACGAGGATGCCCGGCGTGCAGAAGCCGCACTGGCTGGCGCCGGCGGCCGTCAACGCCTCGACCAGCGGCGCTGCAACTTGGGGGTCGAGACCATCGACCGTGGTCACCGACCGGTCGGCCACCCGGCGCAGCGGAGTCACGCAGGCCACACGGGGGGCGCCGTCGACCAGGACGGTGCAACAACCACACTGCCCCTGCGGGCTGCAACCATCCTTCGCGGAGGTGACCCCGGCATGGTCACGCAGCGCATCGAGCAGTGAGCCCCCGTCGCCCGGGACGCGCACGGCTCGACCGTCGACACGGAGGTGGGTCACCACCTCAGCCTGCCCTGGCCAGACGGCATCGGCAATGGCCTGTCGAGGCCGCCCGGCTCCGCGGTCGGGAGGCCTTGCGTACCTACGCCGTTCCTTGGTGGCTCAGCTGAAGGACTGACCGCAACCGCAGGTGCGGGAGGCGTTCGGGTTGTTGATCGAGAACCCGGCGCCTTGGAGGCCGTCCTTGAAGTCCAGGTTGGCGCCCTTGAGCAGATCGGCACTGGCCGGGTCGACGACGACCTGGACCGACCCGAAGGTGGAGATGACGTCGTCCTCGGCCCTGTCGCTGTCGAAGAACATCTCGTAGCTGAAGCCCGAGCAGCCGCCGGGGCGCACGGCGACCCGCAGTGCCAGGTCGGGGTTGCCCTCCTGAACGATGAGCTCGCTCACCTTGGCCACTGCGGCCTCGGTGAGGATGATGGCTTCGGTTGGGGTGGCTTCGGCTTCCGTAGTGCTCACCGACTCCTCCTTCGCTGGGGAAGGCCTCCACAAGGGCGGCCGACCGGTGGTGATCGATCGTTCGCGATGCTACCGGACCTGCTGCGCTCCCGGGACCGCCGACCGACAAAAGGGTGGGACGTCACCCGCCGGTACACTCCCCTCGTGACGGACGGCGACGACGAACGCATCACCGAAGCGGTCATCCGTGAGGCCATGCGCGGGGTCATCGACCCCGAGCTGGGCGACGACGTCGTCGATCTGGGGATGTACCAGGGCAGCCGGATCGCCGCGGACGGGACGGTGGTCGTCGATCTGGCTCTGACCACGGCCGCCTGTCCCCTTCGTGGCCAGCTGACCCGGGACGTGACCGAGCGTGTCGGCCGCCTCTCGGGCGTCGAGGGGGTGTCGGTCCACACCACCGCCATGGACGGCGAGCAACGGTCCGCGTTGATGGCCCGCGCCCGGTGGAAGGCCAGGGACCGGGCCGCCGACACCCGCATCCCCAGCCGGACCCGGGTGCTGGCCATCTCGTCGGGCAAAGGCGGGGTGGGCAAGTCGTCGATCACCGTGAACCTGGCCGCCGGCCTGGCGCTGCGGGGCTACCGGGTGGGGATTCTCGATGCCGACATCGCCGGCTTCTCGGTACCCCGGATGCTGGGCATGGAGGGGCGCCTCAACGCCCGGAGAGGCGCCGGCCCCGACGCCAGGGCCCAGATCGAGCCCATGACCATGGCCGTAGGCGATGGGTCCATCGAGGTGTTGTCCATGGGGTTTCTGTCCGCCGAGGACGAGGCGGTGATGTGGCGGGGACTGATGTTGAACCGCGCCGTGCAGCACTTCATCGAGGATGCCTCCTGGGGTGATCTGGACTACCTGCTGGTGGACATGCCCCCGGGCACCGGGGATGTCCAGATGGGTCTGGCCCGGATGCTGCCCCGGGCCGAGATGATCATCGTCACCACGCCCGCCCTCGCCGCGCAGAAGGTCGCCGTCCGTGCCGCGGACATGGCCCGCAAGGGATATCTGCGGGTGGCGGGTGTCGTGGAAAACATGAGCGGCTTCGTCTGCGACCACGGCGAGCGCTACGAGCTGTTCGGCGCCGGGGGTGGGGAACGGTTGGCCCGGGAGATCGGCGCCCCCCTCCTGGCCCGGATCCCCCTCGAACCATCCGTCTCCGCCGGCGGCGACCTCGGCCGTCCGGCCGCCATCGGCGACGGGCCCGGTGCCCAGGCGTGGACCGAACTGGTCAGCGCCGTCATAGCCGTCACCCCGGTGGTGGAGATGTCCGGCTGCTCGGCCCGGATCTTCGATGCCGTGGCCGCCGGGCTCGACGCCGGCGACGCCTGAGCCCCACCAGCGCCGCCTGAGTCCCAGCCAGCAGGAGCCGCCCGGTCGGCGGCAACACTCACGCACCACCGCCCCGAACCTGCAGGTCCGCCGGGACGGCGCCATCCCACCACGGAGCATCGAGCTCGTCGGGATCGACACCCGCCGCCCGGCCCTCGCCGGCCAGCTTCCGCAGGTGGGCCCACACCGAATAGCGGGCCACCGGGTGCAGCACCTCGGGGACGTCGGCGTAGAGGACCTCGACCAGATCGGCGGGGGTCGCTCCTGCCGTGCCGGCTCGCGCCAGGGCCTCGAGGACCTGAGCCTCCCGGGACCGGCGGTGGGCCAGATAGCCGTCCAGCACGGCGCCGGGGTCGTCGATCATCGCCCCGTGCCCGGGGGCGATGCGGCGGGGGCGCAGGTCACGGACCCGCTCGAGCGCGTGCAGGTAGGCCGCCATGTCCCCGTCCGGTGGGGCGATGACCACCGTGGACCCGGCCATCACGTGATCACCGGAGAACAACAGTCCCGTGCCTGCCAGCTCGAAGCACAGATGGTTGGATGCGTGCCCAGGCGTGTGGATGGCGGTGAGCGTCACCTCCGGGGTGACCAATCGGTCGCCATCCCCCAGGCGGCGATCGGGCCTGAAGGCCAGGTCGTGGGCGTCGAGGCTGTGGTGATCCGAGGACCTTGGCGCCGGCCGAGCCGACGGACCGGCCACATGGTCGGGGGCCGGACCGAAGCCGAGGATCTGGGCGCCGGTGGCCGCGGCCAGCCGGGCGGACAGGGGTGAGTGGTCGACATGGGTGTGGGTCACCACCACCCAGCCCAGGCGGTCGCCGACCAGGTCGAGGAGAGCATCCAGGTGGGTGTCGTCGTCGGGGCCTGGGTCGATGACCGCCACCCGGTCGTCGCCCACCAGGTAGGTGTTGGTGCCCGGTCCGGTCATGATCCCCGGGTTCGGTGCAACCAGGCGCCGGATGCCGGGGGCGACGTGGCGGGCCACGCCGGCGCTCAGCAGGGGATCGGCGGGCATGGCCATGCGTCCGAAGCTACGGGACCGCTGAAGACCCCGCTGAGGCGCACCCGCCACCCGGCGCGCAGGGGACGGCCCGTTCAGTTTCGCTACGGTGAAGGGATGGCAAGGGTGGGGGACCGTGGGCGCCCGTCCACCGCTGCCGGGCTGTCGAGAGACGACCTGGCTACCGGGGCGGGAGGGGTCACCCCACCGAGTGGCACGCCGGCGGCCAACGGCCATCGCCGGGGAGACCCCAAGGGTCCGGCGACGCCCCCCCAGGGCCTGCGCCACCGGATCCTGCCCCGCAGCCTGGTGGGGCTCGCTGCGCTCATCCTCGCCTTCGCCCTGGGGGCGGGGTTCAGCGGGGTGGTCCTCTACACCTACTACCAGTACCACCTGGACCAGACCGACAGCCGGGTCAACGCCTTGATCAACGGCTACAAGAAGCAGTTCTCCAACGCCGAAGGCGATCTCCGGGCGTCGGCGAACACCGCCAAGTCCCAGATCCAGAGCCAGTTGGCGCCCCTCCAGCAGCTCCAGGCCGACCCCAAGACGCTGTCCCGGTTGGTCAGGAACCTCTCGCCCTCGCTGTTCTTCGTCCACACCCAGGACGCCAACGGCCAGCCGTCGGTGGGGACGGCGTTCGTGATCTCGTCGAACACCGACCAGTCCCTGCTGCTGACCTCCGCCACCACCGTGTCGGCCAGCCAGCAGAACCCGGGTCCGCCGGTCTTCGTCCGCCAGGGCGGCACCGACACCAAGGTCACCGTCCGCACGGTCGACACCCAGTACGACCTGGCCCTGATCATCCTGCCCAGAGGCCGGCTGCCGGTCATCAAGGTGGCGCCGGCCAGCCCCGCCCCCGCCCTCGCCGACAAGATCTTTGCCCTGTCCGGCCAGGGCACGGCCGGAGCCGCCGTGACCCAGGGCGCCCTGACCGACGTGTCGGCGATGGGGGTGACGGAGAACGCGGCGATCGGCCAGGCGTTTCAGGGCGGTCCGTTGGTCAACGCCGACGGCCAGGTGGTGGCCATCGCCTCCCGGACCTACGCCCCCGAGGGGTTCCCCTCCGATGCCGTGTGGTTCGCCCCCTACCCCCAGGCCGCCTGCTCCAAGGTGCTGAGCTGCCCGGGCGGCTCCATCGGAGCCAGCCAGGGGACGGGCGGCCCGTAGGATCAGGGGACCCCGGTCGGCGGGCTCCCCCCGGAGGACACCGGCGGCAAGGGGGACCCGCCCCCGAACCCCGGGATGGCGGTGGTCGTCGTCGTGGTCGGCTGGTTCGAGAAGGGCGCAAAGGGATACGGCGCTTTGGGGTTGGGCGGCTGGTTGATGTAGGGCCCGCCGATCGGTGTGTCCCGGGGGGAGGTGGCGCTGCCCGGCTCCAGCGGCGGCGCCGTGGTGGCCGCGCTCGGGGTCAGGGCAACGGCGGGGGGCTGGATGGGCGCCGGCTGGTTGAACGGGGTGGCCGGCACCGACGCCAGGGCCGAGCTCATGAACGACTGCCACGTCATGGCCGGAAGCGTCCCGCCATAGACCGGGTGGGTGCCCTTGACGTCGCCGATGGTCTTCGACTCGCTGTCGGCGTTGCCCATCCACACCGCCGTCGACAGGCTCGGGGTGTAGCCCGCGAACCAGGCGTTGGTGTAGTTGCTCGTCGTCCCGGTCTTGCCTGCCGCCGGGCGGCCCAGTTGGGCGGCGGTGCCCGTCCCGCTGGCGATGACCCCCTGGAGAACGTTGGTCACGTTGTCGGCCACGTTCGGCGACAGGACCCCCGTGGTGGCCGGTGCGTGGGCGATGTTGTTGACGATCACCTTGCCCGAGCCGTCGATGACCTCGAGGATGGGGGTGGGGTCGGCCTTCTCGCCGTGGTCGGCGAACACCCCGTACGCCGAGGCCATGTCGAGCGCTGAGACGCCGACGACGCCCAGGGCGTAGGTCTGGCAGTAGGTCTGGACCCGCGGGGAGTAGTACGCCGAGGAGATCCCCAGGGCCTTGGCCGTCCTGGCCACGTTGGCGCAGCCCACCTGAGGGGCCAACTGTGCGTAGACGGTGTTGGTGGACTGAACCATGGCCTGCGCCAGGGTCTGCTGGCCGCCGTAGCTGCCCGGCTCGTCGTTGGAGATGGTGCAGCTGTTCGACGGCGACACCTTGCAGTTGGGGATGGGCAGGGTGCCCGGGGCGTCGAAGGTCCTGGTGGGCTGAACACCCTGGCTGAACGCAGTGGCCAGCACGAACGGCTTCCACGCCGAGCCCGGTTGGCGACCCCCTGCTCCCCCGGTGATGGTGTTGCCGTCGTAGCAGGTGGCCGGGACCTCGATGGCGGAGCGGGGGACACCCTTGGGGTACTCGCAGCCGCCCAGCGCGAAGTTGTCGTTGCTGTACCTGCCCTTGCCCCCGAAGTCCCGGCCGCCCACCAGCGCCTCCACGAAGCCGGTCTGCGGCTCGACGGCGGCCAGGCCCATCTCCAGGGGATCGACCGTGCCCTTGAGGGTGGAGCGCACCGACGCGTAGGCGGCGTCCTGGACCGGGGGGTTGAGGGTGGTCTGGACCCGCAGGCCGCCGCCGTACACCTTGGCAGGCGGGTAGTGCCCCAACAGCGACCGGGTCACGTAGTCGACGAAGTCGGGGTACTTGCTGGCCGACGTGGCCTGGGGGTAGACGATCGTCGCCCCCGGAGGCGGGTTGGCCGTCTGCAGGGTCAGGTGCGAGGCCAGGGCTGCGTCGTGCTGCGCCTGGGTCAGGTAACCCTGGGCCAGCATCTTGCCCAGGACCAGGACCCGGTAGTACTCGGCCTCGGCCATGTTCTCTCGGGGCGCGCGCGCGGAGGGGGCAGGAATGAGACCGGCCAGGGCGGCCGACTGCGACGCCGTGAGATGACCGACGTCGGTGTGGAAGTAGTTCTTCGCCGCCGCCCCGATCCCGTAGTTGCCGTCGCCGAAGTACAGGGTGGTCAGGTACCGGTAGAGGATCTCGTCCTTGCTGGCCTGGCGATCGAGCTGGCTGGCCAGGACGGCCTCGCGGATCTTGCGGATCAGGTTGCGGTTGCCGCCGGTGAAGGCCAGCTTCACATACTGCTGGGTGATGGTGGAACCGCCCTGCACGGTCCTCTTGTTGCGGATGTCGGCGACTGCGGCGCGCACGGTACCGCGGATGTCGACGCCCCCGTGCTTGTAGAAGTTGCGGTCCTCGTCGGAGATGACGGCTTCCTTGAGCACCGCCGCTATGGCGTTCTCGGCCACGGGAACGTTCTGGTCGTACTGCTGCAGCGTGGCGATGACCACACCGTTGCGGTCGTAGATGGTCGTCGGCTCCAGCACCGGGTTGGCCTTGGGGATCGGGATGGTGGCCGGCAGGGGCAGGAAGATCAGGCCGGCCAGCACCGTGGCCACGATGACCACGGGTACGCCGACGACGGTGACGATGCCAAGGAACACCGACGAGAAGAGGTACCGGAGGATCCGCCGGAACAGGGCCATGTCGGTCCCAGCTTCGCGCAGCGATCATGAGCGGTAGGCGCAGGCGCCACTCAGACTGCCAG
The DNA here is from genome assembly GCA_030945745.1 of Actinomycetota bacterium. GTDB lineage: Bacteria > Actinomycetota > Acidimicrobiia > Acidimicrobiales > Palsa-688 > JALZAH01. Next base: position 20,051 of record JALYZO010000162.1, on the reverse strand, counting down.
AGACTGAGCTGCCAGAGACTCAGCTGCCAGTGCCCACCAGGACCCGGCCGCCCGCCTCCCGGACCGGGTAGGTGGTCAGGCCGGGTCGGTGGCCCACCGTGGTCAGCAGGTCGCCGCTGGCCAGCTCGTAGCGCCACCCGTGCCACGGGCACGTCACGCAGCCATGGGCCACGTGACCGTCGTCGATGGGCGAGCCGATGTGCAGGCACACGTTGGACAGGGCGAACAACTTCCTGCGAACGCGGTACACCGCCACCGGCTGCCCCTCGACGGTGACCGGCCAGCCCCGGTCGGGTGGGATGTCGCTCACCCCGCAGACGTCATGCCAGATCATTGCCCCCTCCAGTGTGGCGCGCCACGCCTCCGAATCGACAGCCCGCCGGCGTCGTAGGCTGAGGCCGTGCCCGACCAGCGTCCCCCTTCGGTCGACGCTGTCGCCCGTTCCCTCGCCGATGTGGGCCTCCCCCACCCACTGCTGGTCGACGCCGCCCGGGCGGCCATCGCCGCCGGCGACCCCGATTCGGCGCGGTGGCGCGCCGAGGCCACAGCCGGCAGCCTGCTCCGCGATGTGATCAACGCCACCGGCGTCCTCCTCCACACCAACCTGGGCCGGGCACCCCGCGGAGCCATTGCCCAGACCTCAACAGCTGCACTGCGCTACAACAACGTCGAGCTCGATCTGGCCACCGGCCGACGGGGTTCCCGCTCCGCCCACGCCGCCGGTCTGCTGGCCCGGGCGGGCGGCGCCGAGGCCGCCCTGGTCGTCAACAACGGGGCTTCCGCCGTGCTCCTGGCACTGGCCGCCCTGGCCGCCGGCCGCGAGGTCATCGTCAGCCGTGGCCAGATGGTCGAGATCGGCGGCGGGTTCCGCATCCCCGAGGTGCTGGCCGCCTCCGGAGCCACCCTGGTCGAGGTGGGCACCACCAACCGGACCCGGCTGGCCGACTACACCGCGGCGGTCGGCCCCGACACCGCGCTGATCCTGGTCGTCCACCCCTCCAACTACCGCATCACCGGATTCACCCAGACCGTCGGCGTCGACGCCCTGGCCGGCGTGGGTGTGCCCGTCGTGGCCGACATCGGCTCCGGCCTCCTCGACGCCCGCTGCGGTTGGCTGCCCGACGGCCCACCCGCGTGGCTGGCCGACGAACCGGCGGCCCGTCAGACCCTGGCGGCCGGCGCCGGGCTCGTCACCTTCTCCGGCGACAAGCTCCTCGGTGGTCCCCAGTCCGGGATCATCGCCGGCTCCGCCGACCTGGTGGACCGCTGCCGCCGCCACCCCCTGGCCCGGGCCCTGCGCCCCGGCGGGCTGGTCCTGGCCGAGGCCCAGCGGACCGCCCTGGCTTACCTGGCTGGCGACGCCACCGTCCTGCCCCTGTGGGCCATGGCCACCGTGTCCGTCGCCGACCTGGCTGAGCGGGCCGGGAAGGTGGCGGCAGCCTGCGGCGGCACCGTCGTCGACACCGAGGCGGTGGCCGGCGGCGGCTCGCTACCCGGCCGGGCGATCCCTTCGGTCGGCGTCCGCCTGCCCGGTGACCGCTCGGCGGCGCTGCGGCGCTCCGAGCCGCCGGTGCTGGCCCGGGTGCGCGACGGGGCGACCACGGCCGATCTGCGCAGCGTGGACCCGGCCGACGACGAGACTTTGGGGAACGCCCTGGCCGCCTCCGCCCACGGTTGAGCCGGGGCATGCACGTCGTCGCGACCGCCGGCCACGTCGACCACGGGAAGTCGACGCTGGTCTCCGCGCTCACCGGCACCGATCCCGACCGCTGGGCCGAGGAGAAGACCCGTGGACTGACCATCGACCTCGGCTTCGCCCACACCGAGCTGCCGTCCGGGCGGGAAGTGAGCTTCGTCGACGTTCCCGGCCACGTCCGCTTCGTGCGCAACATGCTCGCCGGGGTCGGAGCCGTCGACGCCTGCCTGCTCGTCGTGGCCGCCACCGAGGGATGGAAGCCGCAGTCCGAGGAGCACCTGCGCATCCTCGATCTCCTCGGCATCGGCGCCGGCGTGGTGGCCGTCACCAAGGCGGCCACGGCGGGCGCGGTCCGCACCGCCTCGGTGGTGACCGACGTGCGGGAACGGATAGGCCCGACGTTGCTCCACGCCGCCCCCATCGTCGCCCTCGACTCGGTCACCGGCGCCGGCCTCGACGCGTTGGTGGCCGTCCTTGACGACCTGCTGGGCGTCACCCCCACCGCCGTCGAGCGGGAACGGCCCCGGTTGTGGATCGACCGGTGCTTCGCCATCCGGGGGGCGGGCACCGTCGTCACCGGAACCCTGGCCGGCGGGACCCTTCACGTCGGCGACCCGATGTTGGCCACTGGGCCGGTGGCCGGCACACCGGGGCGCCCGCTGCGGATCCGGGGCATCCACGTGCACGACCAACCCCGCTCGCAGGTGGGCCCCGGGCATCGGGTGGCCCTCAACGTGACCGGCTCCGACCACCACTCGCTGGCCCGGGGCGATGCCATGGTCGCCGACGGGCAATGGCACGCGTGCCGGCGTTTCGACGCCTCACTGACCGTGCTCGGCGGCCTGGACCACGCGGTGTCGCGGCGGGGCGCCTGGGCGGTCCACCTCGGCACAGGGGAGCATGCCGCCCGCCTGCGCATCCTCGGCCCCGAGGCCATCGAACCGGGTGGCCAGGGCCTGGTCCGGGTCCATCTGCCCGCCGCCCTGCCCCTCCTGCCCGGTGACCGCTACGTCCTGCGCGAGCACGGGCGCGCCGAGACCGTCGGTGGCGGGGAGATCCTCGATGTCGACCCGGTGCTCCCCGCCGCCCGGGCCCGGCCGGACCGCTCCATCGACCGGGTGATCCGGGAACGGGGCTGGGTCGACGCCGACCTCCTGACCCGCCTGACCGGCACCGCCCGGCCCGCCAACGTCTCTGGCCGGTGGGTGGTCGACCCTGCGGTGCTGGCGGCCGGCATCGACGAGTTGTCCGGTGCCGTGGCCTCCGCCGGACCGCTGGGCCTGGACGTGGCCGGCCTCGACGCCCGCCGACGAGCCCTGCTCGAGGGCGTCCCGGGCGTCCAGGTGGCGGCCGGCTTCGCCACCACCGGCTCCCCCTCGCCTGCGGTCGAGCCATGGATGGACGCCCTGGTCGCCCAACGCTGGGCGCCCCCGGACCCCTACGCACTGGGCGCATCGCGCTCTGCCGTTCGGGCCGCGGTTCGCCATGGCCAGGTGATCGACGCCGGCGGGGTGCTCTTCGCCGCCTCCGCCGTGGAAGCTGCCGCCGCTGTGGTCGCCGGCCTTCTGGCCCGTTCTCCAGGCGGTGTCACCGTCGCCCAGGTGCGTGACGGCATGGGCTCGTCACGGCGCTTCGTGCTGGCGTTGCTCACCCACCTCGACGCCACGGGCGTCACCCGCCGGCGCGGCGACGTGCGCATCGGCGGGCCACGGCTGCCACGGCTGCCGGTGCCGTAGGCGGCCGATCGGTGCGGGGCGGAGCCGGGGCGGGGGTCTGTCCAGTTCTGTGTAACCAGGAAACGCAGGAGTGCACTTTCTCGTCACACAGAACGGACCGGACCGTTGGCAGCGACCTCCGGTGCTCGGCCGCCCAACGCCTCGGGTCGCGCCTCGGGTCGCGCCTCAGGTCACGCCTCAGGCACGGGCGCCTCGTTCCCCGCCACCTCCGCCGGCGCCGCCTCCTCCTCCAGCCGGCGTGCCTCGCGGGCCACGGCGACCGAGTTGGCCATGACCTCCCCGAAGCTGTCCGGGTCGGCCAGGAGCCACGAGTGGCGCCCACGGACCACCTCGCCGGTCGAGCCGATGGCCGCGCACAGGGCGTCGAAGCTGGCCTTGGGGATGATGTTGTCCTGGTCGCTGCGCAGGGCCACCATGGGCATCCCGCTGGCCTTCAGGTCGCGCAGCTCGGTCGTCAGGTCGGCCCGCCGGGCGACCTGCCCGGCCCGCCACAGGCCCACCGGGTTGCGAAGCAGGTTCGGCAGGGCGTCCTCAAGCATCACCCGGCTGAGGCCGGCCAGGCCCCGGAGGGGGAACAGGTCGCCGGGAAGGGCCAGCACCCAGTCCCACAGGGGTCGCTCGGCCATGGACCTGACCCGGCTCCCAGACTGCAGCCAGTCGGCGCCCCCGACCGAGTTGATGAGCACCAGGTACCCGACCCGGTCGCTGTAGTCGTGGGCCAACTGCGCCGCCACCCCGCCACCGAAGCTGTGGCCGATCACGAACACAGGTTCGTCCACGCCGACAGCATCGAGGAAGGCCCGTACCCAGGCCGCGTAGCCGACCATGTCCACCGATCGGCGCGGCAGGTTGGCGGTGCCGCCGAACGCAGGCATGGCCGGTGCGTACACCTCACAACCCAGGTGGACGAGGCGCTTCAGGGCCCGCTTGTAGGAGTGCTGCCCGAGCGCCCACCCGTGCAGGAACAGCACCGGGAGCCCGGATCCGGCCACACCGTAGGTGGTCCTCCGACCCTGCACGGTGGTCGTCCGCCACACCAGGTGATCGGTGCCGGGCGCCGCCGCATCGACCGCCGGCTCCGACGACGGGACCGCCCCCGTGGTCCTGACCACGCGCCGGACCTGCCGCTCACCCAGGCCGACCAAGCGCCGGCAGAGCAGTGACCCCACGGGCAGTGACCCCACGGGCAGACGCCACCTCGACATCGACGCAGGGTACCGGCCGCGCCGAAACAGCGACCACGTCGGGCCGGGTATTGTTCAGCGCAGGGGCCCCACGTGACTGGCCCCTCCCCGTCACGCCGGCGCCACCCTCGGGCGGGCGGTCAGCCCCCGAGGATCTGGCGGCGCTCGACCTCGTTGAGCCCGCCCCAGATGCCGTGGGGCTCCTTGATCCGCAGCGAGTAATCCAGGCAGTCACGCCGCACCGGACACGAGGCACAGATCCGCTTGGCCCGGGTCTCTCGGGCTTCCTTGTCGGCCTTCCGCTCGAAGTGCGAAGGCGGAAAAAAGACTGCATGCTGTGGCCCGCGACACGATGCTTTCGCCTGCCAGAGATCCTCTACGTGCAAGACGCTCACGTGATCCCCCCTTGTTCGAGCCGGACGTTATCGGACCGATCGGGGTTCGGACAAGCCCTGAGTTACGAGCCGCACCGCCCGGCGGTCTGCGAGTGACCTGGTAGTTACCACACCGTCACCCCGAATGACCACGCAGAGCGGTCAGTCTGACGGTTCTGCCTCCAGGGCGGCCCCGCCGCCTAGCCTGCGTGGCTGAAGTGGGGTGTGCCGTCGCGGGTCGCCCTCAGACCCTGGGAGACATGTGGACCCTCGTGCGTTCTGCACGCAGGCACGGGTGATGATCGTGGCCGGCAAAGGTGGGGTCGGCAAGACGACCGTTTCGGCGGCTCTCGCTCTCATGGCAGCCCGGGCCGGGCTCCACACCCTCATCGTCGAGGTGGAGGGCAAGAGTGGCCTCCCGGTCATGTTCGACCGACCCGAGGACCTCACCTACCGGCCCACGATCCTGCTACCCGCCGGCGAGAGCTGCCGCAGTGGTGGTGCCGTCTCCGCCCGGACCCTGACCCCCGACGACGCCCTCCTCGAGTACCTGGAGGACCATGGGATGCGGCGGATCTCCAAGCGACTGACCTCGACCGGGACGCTCGAGGTGATCGCTACCGCCATCCCGGGGATCAAGGACATCTTGGTGCTCGGCAAGATCAAGCAGATGGAGCAGGCCAAGGGCGAGGGAGCGGCCGGCGCCGTCGACTTCGTCGTCGTCGATGCCCCGGCGGCCGGCCATGCCGTCACCTTCCTGGCCAGCGCCCATGGCCTGCTCGACGCCGTCAACGTCGGACCCATCGGCACCCAGTCCGCCGAGGTCATCGAGTTCATCTCCGACCCCAAACGTTGCCAGGTGCTCCTCGTCACCCTTCCCGAGGAGACGCCGGTCAACGAGGTCATCGAGACGGCCTTCCACCTCGAGGACCGCGCCGGCGTGCAGCTTGCTCCTGTGGTGGTCAACGGGAGCTACCCAACCCTCGACCTTCCCGAGGATGTGGCGGCCGCCGCCGGCGGCACCCGCCTGAGCGCCGCCGAGATCGATGCCCTGTCTGCTGCCGCCGAGTTCCGCCGCAAGCGCCAGGAGCTCCAGGCGTTCCAGGTCCGCCGGCTGGCAGACGAGCTCCCGCTCCCCCAGATCGACCTGCCCCTCCAGTTCACCACCGAGCTCGGCCTCGCCGAGGTCGACGCGCTCGCCGACGCCATGGTTGCCGGCGTGGGCGCCCTCGACCCGCTCCCCGTCCCGTGAGCGGCACCCTGGCCACCCTGATCGCCGAGCGCGACATCATCGTCTGTGCCGGTCCCGGGGGTGTGGGAAAGACGACGGCAGCCGCCGCCATCGCCCTCGAAGGGGCTCGGCGGGGGCGACGCACCTGCGTCGTCACCATCGACCCAGCGCAGCGCCTGGCCGATGCCCTGGGCATCGCCGAGCTGGGCAACGACCCCCATCGGGTGGAGGGCGCCTGGGAGGGGCCGGGAGAGCTGTGGGCCCTCATGCTCGACACCAAGGCCACCTTCGACGCCATCGTTGCCGCCAACGCGTCCAGCCCGGCCCAGGCGGAGGCCATCCTGGCCAACCGCTTCTACCGCAACATCTCCGGGGCCCTGTCCGGCACCCAGGAGTACATGGCCATGGAGAAGCTCTACACCCTCCACACCGACGGGCGCTTCGACCTGGTCGTGGTCGACACGCCGCCGACCCGACACGCCCTGGACTTCCTCGATGCCCCCAACCGGCTCATGCGCTTCCTCAACAACAGGTTCTTCCGAGTCCTGATGTCCCCGACCAGGGCTGGCCTCCGCGCCGTCAACGTGGCCACGCAGATGCTGCTGCGAACCATCTCCCGGGTGGTGGGCGGCGAGGTGGTCAGGGACGCCATCGCCTTCTTCACCGCCTTCGAGGGCATGGAGCAGGGCTTCCGGGAGCGGGCGGCCATGATGGAGAAGCTGCTGGCCGAGACGGGGACGGCGTTCATAGTGGTCGCTGCGCCTCGCCGTGACGCGGTCAACGAGGCCACGTTCTTCGCCGACCGCCTCCGGGAGACAAACATGCCGGTGGCCGCCCTGGTGATGAACCGGGTGCTTCCCCGCTTCGGCACCGTCCCTTCCGTGCACGCCGAACCCGGCCCGCTGGCCGACCTGATCACCAACCTCACCGAGCTCGACGGCATTGCTCGCCGCGAGGAGCACCACATCGAGTCCCTGGCCCAGCGCCTACCCGGAACGCCGGTGATCCGGGTACCGATGCTGGTCGGCGAGGTGCACGACATGGGTGGGCTCAGCGAGGTCGGCCGAGCCCTGCTCGAGGGCGACTGAAGGCTCCGGGCTGAGGTCCGGGCCGGCCCGGGTTCAGACCCGGTCTTCCTCCAAAGAGTCGTCCGGGCCGAACGAGGCAGCAGCCTCCTCGATGGTGCTGGCCACGGTGACGATGCGATCGAAGCCCGTCGTGCGCAGCAGGCGGACGAGCGTCGGCCGGTTGCAGGCCACGGCAACGTCGCCGCCCAGCTCCCGGGCCCGACGGATGCCCCCGATGAGGGCCCCGAGGCCGGCGGAGTCGACGAACGGCACCCCGGACATGTCGATCAACAGCCGGTGGCTGGACGCCATCTCGGCGAGCGCCTGGCGGAACTTGCTGACCGTGAAGGCGTCGAGCTCCCCGACCGGTCGACAGATGGTGTAGCCCTCCGGTGTCTGATCTTGTGAGATGTCGAGCACAGGGCCTCCTGGGACCTCCCAACAGTTGGGCTTCCCAGGATGGTACCCAAGGTAGAGCACGGAGGTACCCTCCCAGCGTGCCTGACATCCTTCTCGCCACCGACGCCGCCTCCGTCTTCGAGGATCTCCGCGCCGTTGTCGACGGGCCGGGTGCCACCATCAGGTGGGTCAGGGAGGGGGCCGACGTGCGCACCTCGCTCAACCACCGGACAGCCGATCTGGCCATCGTCGACATGCAGATCGGCACCATGGGTGGTGTGGCCGTGGCCCTCGACCTCCGCTTGGAGGTGGACGCCGGTCGCCTTGAGCCTGTGCCCGTCCTGTTGGTCCTCGATCGACGCGCCGACGTGTTCCTGGCCAGGCGCAGCGGGGTGGACGGCTGGCTGATCAAGCCCCTCGACCCCCTGCGAGTTCGCCGGGGGGTGCGAGCGGTTCTGGCGGGTGGGACCTGGTGCGACGACAGCTACACACCTGACCCGGTTGCGGTGCCGTTCGGGTCGGATAGCATCGATCGATCCGGGAAGTAGCGCAGCTTGGTTAGCGCGCAGCGTTCGGGACGCTGAGGCCGCGGGTTCAAATCCCGCCTTCCCGACCACCGACAAGATCCTCGTCACACAGAGGGTGGTTTTGTTATCCACAGGCGGGGGACGGGGCCCAGTAGACCACATCCGTCGTAGGTCTGCGACAGAGTCCTGTCGTCCTCAGTGGCTACTTCCGGAGCGTGACGGGGCCTGGTCGGAGTGGCCGACCGGGCGACATGAGCGACCCTTCGGGTCTGGGCTTGTCGACGTTCTGCGGAGACGATGGGGCTCCCGAACGCTGCCGGCTTGGCCGATGTCGGTACTGACGGTCGATGTCGAACATCTTCGCAGGCAGCTGAACTCTCCAGATCATTCCCATTCCAGCATGGACGCTCGTGGCTGCCGAGACTCGGCGACGGCAGATCCGGTGAGGGGACGCCTCCGGGGCACCCAGCGGATCGTCCTTGGACAGATGGCCAAGATCCACACAGCCCTGCTCTCCTAGTCCTCGCGATCAGTGAGCCGCCGGCCACGCCGATTGTTAGCGCGCTTCATGCTTGCGGCCGTCCCGGGTCGGCGCCGTTCTTGACGTTGTGGAACGTTCGGGGCCACCACCATGGAACCATATGCCGTAACATATGCTCATGAGCCGCAAAGAAGTCCTCGTTCAGCTCGACGACGACCTCGTCGATCGCTTGGACCGACTCGCCAACACCCAAGGAATCAGCCGCTCAGCATTGCTCCGGCGCGGCGCCGCCGCAGTGCTCGAGGCGGCAGACCTAGCGGCGGCCGATCGCACGCTCCAAGAGGCCTACCGCCGTGTCCCCCAGGATCCAGCCCTAGTGGCTTCGGCTGCAAAGCTTGCTTCTGCCACTGTGCCCGAGTGGTAGCGCGCGGCGATATCATCTGGGCCGACCTCGGTCCTCCAGCGGGACGACGGCCCATGTGCGTGCTGACCCGGGATGCCGCCATCGAGGTCCTGAGCGCCATCACGTGTGCTCCCGTCACCCGAACGATCCGAGGCATCCGTTCCGAGGTAGAGGTAGGACCCAGGGAGGGCTTGCTCGAACCCAGCGTCATCACGTGCGACAACCTGGTCACCGTTCCGACCCGTCTCCTTGACGACACCCCGGTCGGTCACATCCAGCTCCAGGTTCGAGTCGATCTCGACCAGGCGCTGCGCTTCGCACTCGACATCCAGTACTGACCCCACCCGATGGTCTGGGGTGGTCCAGACGCTTCACGGTGGCGCTGTTCTGGGACACCTCGAGGCCCCGACGTTCTGGATCAACCTCGCGTGTCTGAAGCACTCTCTGGCGAGCCGACAATGCAACCTTGTCGGTTACCCTTGTCAGGCGCTAGCTTGACACCATGACCGTCGCCGAGTTCCGAGTCTCCGACCGCGGCCAGATGGCCCTGCCCGCCGAGACGCGACGACGCTGGGACCTAGCCCAAGGCGGCAGCGTGGAAGTCGCCGACCTAGGCGACGCCCTCCTCATCGTCCCAGCCGGTCGCGGCGGGCTTCGACAGCTCCTCCGTAACGCAGTCGACGAGGCCGGAGGCTACGCCAAGCTCGCCAACGACATCGCCATCGAAGAACCCCAGCTCGCCTGATCAGCGACGTGGACGTTGTCATCGATGACCATTTGCTGCTGAAGATACTTCTCAACGATGAACCACCCGAGCTTCGCCCTCCCGGCGCTCGAGTCTTCACCACCGGGCTGTGGTACCACCGTCTCTGCCGGGCCGTTGCCACTCGAGCAGTGACCGGCGCCCTTACACGCTCTCTCGGCCAAGCTGAACCCGTCGTGGCCATCTCCGCGGTGAAGGCCATCACCGCACTGCCCGACACGATCGGCCTCGTCTCATTTCGAGACTTGGCGTGGACCATGGCCCGCCTCCTCGACGGAGGCACAAGGCTGAACTTGATGTCCCTCGAGGCGCTCGCTGCAGCGCGACACCTCGACGCTGAGATCTGCCTCGCTGCGATCGACGAAAACCCCCTGCTCCTCGCTGCTGCAGCCGACTACCGAACGCCAACCCGCCTCCTCGACTGAGATCTCCCCGGCAAACCACGAAGACCCGAGCCGGTGTTCAAGGACCCGCTCTGCCTCAGGAGTGTGGCTTCTGGGAGAGTCCGCAGAGACGTACGTCGTCACCCGAAACGGTGGCCCAGTGGGAGAGCTCACCCCGCTGCGCCGCCATCGCTACGTAGCTGCCGAAGCAGCAGCGGCGATGTTCCAACGAGCTCCGACAGTTGACTATGGGCGCCTCCGGGCAGATCTCGACGCTGTGGCAAGTCAGGCGGTAACGCCTCGTGGGTGACGGGCTGTGTCCGCAGCGGGGTGTGCTCGACACGTCGGTGATCGTCGACCTCGATGCTCTCGACCCCTCCCAGCTGCAGAGCGAAGTCGCGATGAGCGCGCTCACGATGCTGAGCTTGCCGCCGGTCCTCATGCAACAAGCGACCCTGGTGAGCGCGCCAAGCGTCAGGATCGCCTGCAGCGAGCCGAGGCCGCCTTCGACCCGTTGCCCTTCGACGGCGAAGCAGCCCGGGGCCGGTGGCTGCTGGTAAGGGTGAGTCTTGTCCGGCCCGGGCGTAGAGGTTGGTATCGATCTCACCTAGGAGGAGGAACGGGCTGACGATCCCGGCGAAGCTGAACGCCTTCACGTCTCGGTGTGCTGGCCACGAGAAAACGTCAAGGACTTCAAGGACACGGGGATCGAGCTGACGAACCGGTGGGACCAAGGACCAAGAGCGTGACCGATCCCGGCCCACTCGCCGGCAGCGGAGAGCTCCGCTGTCCACGGTTCACCAAAGATGGTCTTTCTCCAGCACGCTTCGCCGCGATGTGGATACTTCCGGCACCCACATAAGCTTGCCCTGATGACCCCGAATGCTGTTGTGGTGGGCTCGGGGCCCAATGGCTTGGCCGCCGCCGTGACCTTGGCCCGGGACGGTTGGGGGGTTGAGGTCTACGAGGGGGCAGAGACACCGGGAGGAGGGTGTCGGACCGAAGAGCTGACCCTGCCGGGTTTCCACCACGACGTCTGCTCGAGCGTGCACCCCCTCGTTCGCGCTTCGCCGTTCTTCCGGGGTATGAACCTCGACGCCCTCGGGGTCAGGATGTGCACCCCCGATGTTGCGTTCGCCCATCCTCTGGATGATGGGCGCGTCGCGGCCGTTGTGCGCTCGGTGAGCGACACGGCCGAGAGCCTCGGTGCCGACTCGGTCGCCTACCGCCGCCTCATCGCCCCGCTGGTCGGCGATGCCGAGCGGATCCTGCCGGCGATCCTGGCGCCGCTGCGATCGGTGCCAGCCCACCCGGTCGCCCTGGCGCGCTTCGCCATCCCTGGGCTCTTGCCCGCCAGCGTCGTCGCCCGGCGGTTCTCGAGCGAGGAGGCTCGTGGGCTGCTGGCCGGAGCGGCCGCCCACTCGATGTTGCCGCTCAACGCGCCGTTGACGGGCTCGTTCGCCATCCTGTTCGCCATGCTGGCCCACGCCGTGGGCTGGCCGGTGGTCGAAGGGGGCAGCGGCCGAGTCGTGGATGCCCTGGTCACCGAGTTGGAGTCGCTCGGCGGGCGCGTCCTCACCGGCCAGTGGGTGCGCCGGCTTGCCGACCTGCCGCCATGCCAGGCGGTCCTTCTCGACCTCTCCGCGCGCCAGCTCCTGGCCTTGGCCGGCGACCGGCTGTCTCCCCGGTACCGCAGGTCGCTGGCCCGCTTCCGATACGGACCCGGGATCTGCAAGGTTGACTGGGCCCTCGACGGCCCCGTGCCCTGGCATGGCGACGCCTGCCGCTCGGCCGGGACGATCCATCTGGGTGGCACCTTTGACGACGTGGCGCGCAGCGAGGCCGCAGTGGCCGCCGGGCGTCATCCGGAGCGCCCCTACTGCATCGTGGTCCAACCCGGCGTGGTCGACCCCACCCGGGCCCCGTCGGGGCGACACACCCTGTGGGCCTACTGTCACACGCCGGCCAGCTCCACCGTGGACATGACCGGGCGCATCGAGGCGCAGATCGAGCGATTCGCGCCGGGCTTTCGCGACCGGGTCCTGGCCCGGGTCACTGCCACCGCCGCCCAGACCGAGGAGCGCAGCCCGAACTACGTGGGTGGCGACATCAACGGCGGCCGGGCCACGCTGCGTCAGACGGTGTTCCGGCCCGATGTCCGCTGGAAGCCCTACCGGACCGGTCTCCGCGGGGTCTACCTGTGCTCATCCTCCACCCCTCCGGGGGGAGGCGTCCATGGGATGTGCGGGCTCGGTGCGGCGCAAGCCGCTGTGGCCGACCTGAACCGGTGACGACACGCAGGTGGCGCGTCCCCTCCCGGCAGGCACGTCCGGGGGCCACCGTGGATTAGAGCCGGCGGAGCCATTCGGCGAAGAAGGGGTCGGCCACGACCAGCGCACCCTGCCGCTGCGTGAGGGTCTCGTCCGCGCCGAGAGCTTCGATCGCCCGTCGGACCCCTGGTGGCCCGGCGTAGCCGACCTCTCTGGCGAGCTCGGCGGTGTAGGGCTGCTCGACCCGACGGCGGCCGGCGATGCCGACGAGCACCCGTCGATGCCTGATGGACATCCTGGAGAACGACTCGGTGAAGTTCGGGTCCTCGCGCCGGATCACGCCGCTCATGCCACCATCCACAGCGCTGGTGTCGAGCTGATCTCCGGCCTGGTCGAAGACCCCGTAGGCGAGACGCTGGATGTCGTAGGGGACGGGGCCAGCCAGCTCACAGATGCGCCGGGCCGCCCCCTCGCTCATGTCCTTGGCCCCGTGGCGAGCACGGTTGCGAAGGTAGCGGACCATGACCCGCTCGTCGATGGATCCGAGGGCCAGGCGCTCGGCCATGTTGTAGAGGGGCGCTCCTCGGGCCAGGACCAGGGCGTCCATCAGGTGCTGGCGCGACCCGGCGACAACGAGCGACACCTTCGGATGGCGGTCGCCGAGAGCCTTGATGGCAGGGGCGATGCCACCACCCAGCTCGCCGACCGCCTGGAACTCGTCGAGGATCAGGACCGCCGGACGCTCCTCGGCGAGCGCAGAGAGGATGGCGTACACGTCGTCGAGCACCACGATGGCGTCACGCTCGGCCAGACCTCCGAAGGTGAAGCGGGGCCTGCCCGCATCGTCGAGCGTGAAGGCGGGCTGCAGTCGGAGCCGTCTCAGAAGCTCGGGCAGCCCCTGACGGGCCCTGCGCATCCGCCCGCCTTCCGTGGTGTATGCCCCGCCGACGAGGCGGCTGGCAAAGGCGTCGAGGCTCGGGCAGTGCATCAGGTTGACCGAGATGACCGCACCACGGTCCTTGTGGACCAGCTCGGCAGCACGGTCGATGAGCGACGTCTTGCCGTAGCGGCGGGGTGCGGTGACGACCACGCTGATGCCGTTGGCCATGCGCGACACCAGGTCGGCAACCTCGGCATCCCGCCCGATGAAGTGCTGCCCGCGCACCGGCCCGCCGTAGCTGTAGGGGTTCTCGATCGCCATCGGCGCTGATGATACAGCATCCGATAACACACTCAAGTGTTGTCGGAGCGTGTGTCATGCGCCGTGGGCTCAGCCCTGTTCGGGGAGCGTGAAGCCCGTCACCGGTGGGTTCATGCCCGATACGGAGCATCTCTCACCGATCACCGATGGGTTGCCGAGCGCCCTGTGAAGACCCGACGGACCTCTTACCGTCGGCGTTGGGAGAGCAAGCTGCCGGCCTGGCGGAGGGCCCGGCTCTTCGTCGACGGACCCGATGCTCTTTCCATGCGCTCGGCTGCGTTCACCACCAGCGTCCCGCCTAAGGGCAGGATCACCGCGACGGCAACCAAGCGGACCAGCCGACGAGCGAGATAGGGCACGGGGTTCTCCGTTACGTGACAGTTCCGGGCCTTGTCCCGGGAAGCGGCCCGGCTGGGCCCGCTCCGTAGCTGGCCAGGGTACGACCTTGTCAGAGTGAAGTGTCACCACCAGCGACCAGCGCTCTGAGGCCCGGTGGCGATCCCGCCCATGCCGGAGACCGGGCGACGACTTCGTCATTCCGGCGCCATAGCCACCCTCCGGCGGTGGACACCCCCGTGGCCAGTGCCGACGACCCGAGGGCGATGCTCCAGGCCACCGGACCCAGTGGGGTGCACCCGAAGAACTGGCTTACGCCAGGGGTCTGCACGATGGCCGCAAGCACGGCGGCCGAGCCGAAGCCAGCAAGAAGCACCGTCGGATCTCGACCTCCAATCACGATCGTTTGACCCAGCTGGCTGCCCACCAGTGCCACCAGGGCGGTGGTGCTGGCCCGCCCTTCACGGCCGGTCAGTCGAGCGGCTCCCCAAGCCACCCAGGCGCCCAGGGCGGTGCTGGCCGCTCGCACCACGATGGCCTGCTCCAGGCTGTGGCCGAGGGAGGCATCGGGGCCTTCGGTGAGGAGGGCCTCGGGGGTGGTTGCGGGAGGGGGGCGCAGGGCGATGGCCAGAGCAGGCGCCACGTCGGTGAGCAGGTTGACCACCAACAGCTGGCGGGCGGACAGCGGGGCCCGCCCGGTGATCGCCGTGGCCCCGACGGTGAAGGCCACCTCCCCGAGGTTGCCACCTAGCAGGATGGCCAGGGCTTCTCGGAGTGAAGCCCACATGGCCCGTCCTTCGATGATGGCGTCGACGATGGTCTCGATCCGCTCATCGGTGACCACCAGGTCTGCAGCGCGCCGGGCCGCAGGAGTGGCTCGGTCACCCAAAGCGATCCCAACGTCCGCCAAGCGGATGGCGGGGGCGTCGTTGGCCCCATCGCCCGTCATGGCCACGGGCTCGCCCCGTCGTTGCAGGGCCTGCACCACTCGGACCTTGTCGGCCGGGGTAACCCGAGCGAAGACCGACACTTCAGTGATGATCCGATCCAGCTCGGGCTCGGTCATGGCGTTCAGCCCTGCGCCCGTGACCACCCGCCGACCATTGAGAATGCCGAGCTCGGCGGCGATGCCCTCGGCGGTGGATGGATGATCCCCCGTCACCATCAACACCTCCACCCCGGCCCGACGCAGGTCCCGCACGGCCTGGGCTGCTGTTGGGCGCACCGGGTCGGAAAGTATCAGGAAGCCAAACAGGGTGAGCCCATCGATGGCGTCTTCTCGTAGGTTCCCGTCCCCTCCGTCGGCCGGCTCGTCCTTCTCGGCCACAGCCAGGATCCGCAAACCCTGACGGGCCAGGCGATCGACCTCGCGGTCGAGCTCCCGCCGAACCGAAGAATCCACCTTCACAACGCCGCGAGGGCTGCGCCACGACACGCAGCGGGGCAGCACGGTCTCCGGCGCCCCTTTGACACTCAACAGCATCTTCTCGGCTGCGGCACCCGCTACCGCGTGGTAGCCACGCGCCGGCTCGAAGGGCAACTCGGCCAGCCGCCGCCAGCCGGGAGCCTCGGTTTCGATCCACGCCCCGCAGGCGGCCGCCCCCGCCACGACCGCTTGATCGGTCAGGTGGGGCAGGAGCCCGTCGGGGTCGTCCACGGGCGAGGCCCGGAGACCAACGGCGACGAGGGCCAGAAGATGAGGTGGCAGCTGGTCGACGGGTGTGTCGACCAGCCCGTCGGAAACGCCGCGCAGGCTGATCCGACCCTCGGTGAGGGTGCCCGTCTTGTCGGTGCAGAGGATGCGGACGCGCCCGAGGGCCTCGATGGCGCGCGGGTTGCGGACGAGGGCCTGCCGCCTGGAGAGTCTTCGCGCCGACGCCAGTTGGGCCATGGTGGCCAAGACGGGCAGACCCTCGGGGACGGCTGCAACCGCCAAGGCCACGGCGGAGCCGACCGACTGGTTGAGGGACCGGCCTCTCAGCAGGCCGAGGCCGAGCACCGAAGCTCCGCCGGCTGCCGCCACCGGAAGGGTGAGTGATGTGAGGGTGCGAAGCCGACCTTCGACTCCTACCGTGCTTTCGGACGGCGCGACGTCGGCGAGCAGGGCATTGGCCACCGTGTTCGCCCCGACATCCACCACGATCGCCGTCGCCTCACCGGCAGCGATCGTGGTTCCCTCGTAGAGCATCGACGTGCGCTCAGCAAGGACAGCCGAGTAGGTCGGGTTCGAGTCCTTGACGATGGCGTCGGACTCCCCCGTAAGGGTGGACTCGTCAACTTCGAGGAGCGACTCGTCGAGAATGCGACAGTCCGCAGGAACGGCGTCACCCGAGCGCAGAACAACGAGGTCCCCCGGCACCAGGCGATCCGAGGGCACACGGACCATGATGTGGGAGCGCAACGCGGTCACCAGCGTCTGAGAGGCCTCCGTCAGCGAGACGATCGCCCGTTCTGCACCGAAGCGCTGCGCTCCGCCGATCAGGGCGTTCACGCCCGTAACCGCGGCGACGATGCCCGCATCCGCCGGAGAGCCCACCGCGGCAGATGCAACCGCGCCACCGGCCAGGACGGGAGTGAGAGGGTTTGCCAGTTCAGCCATGATGCTGCGCGCCAGTCCCGGCTCTGGCGCCCGTACACCCGTATCGACCCGCTGACGAAGAGCGACCTCCTCCTCGCTGAGGCCCTGGCGGGTGCTCTGCAGCCGGGCGAGGACTTCGTCGACGCCCAGTTCGTGCCAGCGCGTCGAGTCGCCGGGCAATTGACCGCCGTGACGGCGGAGGTAGGCGACGGCGCGGATGCCGTTGGCCATGGCGGCCAGAGCAGCCAGGTTGACGGCGCTCGACGCTCGCCCGGCCGCTCGCCCGGGCAGGCCGCCAAGCGACATCAGGGCACCGATCCCCGACCCCGTGGCGCTCAATGCGACGCTCTGGCGGCTGACCTCCCTTGCCGAGACGATGGCATCGAGGACGAAGGCCACGTCATCGACCTCATTGACCATGACGTCGCCGGACCACGTCGAGCCGTCCAGGCTGGGAACCTCGACACCGACATCGGCGGAACGCAGCGCCTCGGCCTGCTCAGGTCCCCCCAGACTGATCAGGGCCACCACGCAGCCGTCCTCCTGGAGTCCCCTGATGGAGCCAGCGAGCTCTCGACCACCGGCCAGGAGGAGGTCGGCGTCGGCCACGTGACCACCATCACCGGCGGAGGTTGCGATGGCGACCATGTGGCCGTGGCGTCGAGCCGCTCGGATGACCTGGAGCGCTGATGACGAGAGCTCGTCGGTGACGGCAACGACAGCAACGGGCTGCCCGGCGCAGCGCAGCACGAGGGCCGTGTCGGCATCGAGGCCGACCTGGGCCCGTCGCACGGCGGCTCGACGCCGCTCGGCAGCGTCGGGGGGGCCGAGGCTCCACATGCCCCGCTTCTGCGACGCCGTCGGTCGCAACGGATCGAACAGTGCGCTGAGATGACGTTGCACCTCGGGAGCGTCAGCTCCTTCGAGCAGGTGAAGCACGCTCACCGAGGACCGCCCGGTGGCAAGGAGTGCGCCGTCGATCACCACCGTGTCGACGCGGTCGAGGCGGCGGAGGGCTCCGGCGTCGAGAACCAACAGATCTCGCTCGACCAGTGTCCGGTCCAGGTGAGCGGCGAATGCCTCCCGACCGAGCCGGGCCCCTTTCGGTATGGCGGCGAGGACCATGGCTGCGGCCCGTCGCGGACGTCGGGTAGCGGCGTAGGTGACGCCGGCAGCCGTGAGGCCAGCCAGGAAGGCGCGGTCGCTGTACAGCTCCACCGGGCCATCGGGGATGGGCACCGGACGTGCTGCGGAAGGCAACGGTGCCCGAAGAACGGTCGCCGGCGGTCCCTCGGCCCACCGCAACTGCTCGGATCTGGCAAACGCCTGGCGTCGGGCCATCGCCTCGAGGAGCAGGTTGACCCGGTGGGTGCCATCGGCCACCAGACCCAGCGGTCCCTGCGACAGGCTGTGGCCAATGGCATTGGCGAGGGCAAGCCCCAAGTCGGTGCCCGGGGTACCAAGATGTGACTCGAGGAAGTGGCGTATCCAGGGCTCGTTGTCGATCACGCTCACCACGGAGGCGGCTTCGACCGGCAGCGGCGTGGCCCGCAGCACCCGGCCCACGATCCCGAATCCCAGACCGGCAACATCGGCACCGAGAGCCAGAACGTTGCGCACGACCGGTTCGCGGTCGCCCGGGAACTCGGGGCCGTCGACCGGGAATCGGGTCTCACTCTCCCCGCATGCTGCCTCGACGCTCTCGATGACTCCTACCAGGAGATCGAGATCGGCGACGTCGGGATCAGCTTCCACGACCACCCGGTGCAGGGCGGGATCTACCTGGGCCCAGCTGACCCCGGCCACGGCACCGAGGGCTCGCTCCACCCCCGCCCCTACCGCCTCAGCATGAGGCCCGCTGAGGCCGCGCACCTCCAAGTGCGTCCGCTCACGGCCCGTCCAGACGCGGCGACGGAACCGCCCCGGGTACGTCAGACGATCTCCCAGCCGACGTGCAAGCGTCATGGCCGCAATGTTCCGTTTGGCCGAACCGGTGGTCGAACGTCAGGCGGACAGTCGCGTCTCCTCACCCGGTGCACGATGCTGCCCAAGCCCGATCCGACGACCACGGGGATGGTCGCGTCTGATCGTTCGACCCGGGAGCTCCCTGCCGGGGAGCCCCAACTGCACGACGGCCGCATCGACAGCCACCGCGAGCAACTCATAGACGAGGGTGTATCGGCGCTCATGCTGTTCGAGTCGCTCCGAGACGTCCTGAGGGCGCATCGCTGCTCAATCGACCACGCCCAAGCATCCGCACCGCAGCCGCCAGGAGACCGTCCCGTAAACTGTGGACGAACGTTGGGTCTGCGAACCGAGCCGAAAGCGACGGGCTCCGAGTCACCGGTGCTCGATGTTCGGATCAGCCTGCCTGCTCCAATGCGTCACCCAGCGACCGAAGGGTCCGGTGGGAACGATTGTCCGCCAGCGCCTTGCCCACGGTGAGCACGAGGGCAACGGGCCACTCGATGAGCTCCAGCGCCGTCAGGGCAGCAACGCCGCCGTACCACGCCAGGTGGTCGAGGGGGGGGAGGGAAAGCGTGCCCACGCAGGGCAAGCGGACCTTGGTGACGTTTTCATCGACGGCGGCGTCGGCCGCGGCGGAGGTCTTGACGTCGTTCGGTCGGGCCTGCGCCGCAGTTGCCCGGGTGCTCCGAGTGGGGGTTGCCTTCGTCACCATGCTGCTCTCCTCGTGCCGTCGCGTCTCAGCGGGAAGCGGACCGATGGCGAAGCACCAGCACACCCGCAACGACTACGGCAGCAACGGGGACCTCGACGAGTCCGCCGGCCACCGCACCAGCTACACCCAGCCAGAATGCTGCGTCGCCCACCCGTTCGGGCACCCGGACGTGGAGAACCGGCAGGGAGTAGTCGGTGTGGCCATCACTGGCATGTGCACTTCGGGCCATTACGAACCTCGGGTTAGCGGAGAGCGGTCTTTCACCGACGTGGCTCACGACCCGACGACGGCTGCACACGGAGCGTACCCCGATCACGCCAAGGGCTAACCGTTCTCTACGCTCGGCCCGGGTGCGACCGGTGATGACAACATGAGCTTCGGGATCAGGGTGGCTCCTGGGGTGAGGATCTCGGCGTCCAGGCGAGGGCTGCGGACCGCGTTCGGGACCAGGCCCTCGGCGGTGTCCCTGGGGTCGGGACGCTCCGGGTCCGGGCCCTTCTCCTACTGGGCCGGCGCCAACGCTCACGAAGGCTCCCGACCTGCTGACCTGACCACCCTGGCCAGCCAGATCCGCAGCGCCACGCGCCCGGCGGACATCGCCGAGTCGGCGCGCACCGAGGCCGCGCTCGTCGCTGCCCACGCCCAGCCCCACCCCGTGGCCGCTTCCCCCCTGGTGGCGCCCCCGGATGCAATTGACGGCAAGGCTGTGGCCGCCGAGCTGCGCAGCCAGGCGCTCCTGGGC
>JALYZO010000160.1 GCA_030945745.1 Actinomycetota bacterium | reverse complement strand
GCCAGAGCACCGTGATGCTCGCCTTGCGCCGAGGCGACGTCGCCGACCTCAACCACCGCGCCCAGACCCTCCGGGTGGCCGCCGGCGAGCTCGACCCCATCCAAGCGCTCCAGGTCGGCGAGCAGCGCCTCCTGGTCGGTGACGAGATCGTTTGTGGACGCAACGACCGCCGCGCCGGGCTCATCAACGGCACCCGGCTCACCATCACCAGCATCGAAGCCTCCGCCGGCATCCTCACCGGCCGCGACCCCGACGCGCGGGCAGTCGAGGTCCCCGCCGGCTACCTCGCCGAAGGACACGTCCGGCTCGGCTACGGGCTCACCATCCACAAAGCGCAAGGGGCAACCTTCGACCGGGCATTGCTGTTGGGCGACGACCGCCTCTTCGCCGAGGCCGGCTACGTCGGACTGTCCAGAGGGCGCGACCACAACCAGCTCTACATCGTTGCCGGCACCGAAACCCTCTGGCCGAACAACGAGTTGCCCGGCGTCGGGCTCATCGACCACGTCTGTTCGGCCCTCGGGGTCAGCAAAGCACAAGCCCTCTCCACCACCCAGGTCACCGACCGGGTCCCCGACGATCCTCTCCCCGCCCTCGTCGCCGAACGAGACCGTATCGCCGGCGGGCTCATCAGCACCATGCCTGCCCCAGCCGACCTCAACCGTCTCAGCGCCGGACCGGCCGTGGCCGACACCGTCGCCGGCGACATCGCAGGTCGGGACCGCTGGACAATGGAACACCGACGAGACGGCGAACGCCTCGCCCGGCTAACCGCCGCAGTCGACCGCCGAGTCAACCATCTCGGTGTCGCCGCCCTCGTCGACCCGCCCGACCATCTCACGGCCCTGATCGGCCCGCCACCCGATCAACCCTGGGAACGCCAGCAATGGGCGCAAACCGCCGCCGCCCTCGAAGCATGGCGGGAGATTGCCGGACGAAGCCCCAACCGCACCAGCCGCCACCTCCTCGCCGAACCCGCCCGAGATCGATCTGAACACCAATGGTGGGACCGAGCTGCCCGCACTCTAGAGCGCTACCAGGCTCGCCACCACCAACACGCCCGCACCATCAGCCCCCAAGCTCCCTTCAGACAACTCGCGGACGGACTCGACCGGACCTGGCAACACGACCACGACAGAGGCCTCAGCCGATGAAACCCAGCCGTCGGGGTTGAGAATCCCTGACACCGGCACCACGACCCTCGCGGACCTCGCCCGGGACCGCCGGGGGTCGGTCTGCCATCCAGACCTGTCGAAACCCGCTCACAGAGAGGACAAACCATGAGCACTACCCGAACCACAACCAACAGGATCGTCGTCGTCCACGGCCCTGCAAGCACAGAACTGATCGAGCTCCTCCGCCAGAACGGTCTGGAGGCGATCAGCGACGACGGAGACGCCACCATCTGGGCGTCGCAAATCGACGATGCCAACGAGAGGCCCGGCGCCCGCTTACCCTCGCCGCGGTCGGGCTTCCAGAGCCTGGAGCTGACCGCATGCCGGGGTGCACCGGAGCCCAACGATGTGCCGGGGCTGATGGACATTCCCACCCTCGCTCGACAGCTCAACGACTCGATCCGCCACGTCCGACGCCTAGTGGCCGAACGGCGGATCCCCTATCTGAAAGTGGGCCACTTCATCCGCTTCGACCCGGCTGAGATCAACGAGTGGCTGCGCGTCCAGCGAGTCGGCGGGGATGACCGGGGAGCGGGACCATACCGGTCGGTCCGGTGAGCGCGGCGGACCCTCGAGACCCAATCTCATCTCGCCCGACGACCGCCGCCGCCGTCGACGATCAGACCCTACGTCGAACACCTCCCACGGCTCTATCAGCGGCGGCAGCGACCGGTCATCCCCCTCGGATCGGCAACCCCTTCCCGGGCCAGCGGCGGGAGAAGGTCTCGCTCCTCAGGCGCTCAGCGACCCTGCCCGCTTCCTCACCCTGCGCGGCCAGCGACCCGCCGCCATGCGCCTGGCCTGACACTGCAACCAACGCCATCCCCGCCCCGAGGACATGGCAGCGGAAATCGTGCACCTTCTCGATAATCTCGCCCCGCCCCCGGCCTTCTACGTCCGCTTGCTCGACTCCGCTGACCGTGACTTCCCTACCATAGATTGGGCCTCGGCCAACAGGGTCTCTCCCCAGGCTGGCCATCGTCAGACCAACAGCGGCGGACCAAACAGGGCCGCGCCGATCCGGTCGGCGGCGTCGCGCTGCATGGTGGGCGTCACATGGCTGTAGAGGTTGGTGAACAGCGTGGCGTCAGCATGGCCGAGGCGCTCGGCCGCCACCTTCGGTGGCACCCCGCTGGCCAACATCAGGGTCGCGCTGGTGTGGCGCAGGCCGTGGGCGGTGAGACGAGGCAGGCCGAGCTCGCTGCTGTAGGCCCCGAGCATCCGGGAAAGATGCTGGGGGTGATAGTTGCCGCCTGCTGGCTTGGTGAACACGTAGTCGGTGTCGACCCATGCCGCCGCCGAGAGGCGTTCCTCAGCTTGCAACGACCGCTGGGCTCGAAGGACCTTGACGAGCCCGTTGTCGAGGTCGATGGTCCGCAC
>JALYZO010000133.1 GCA_030945745.1 Actinomycetota bacterium | reverse complement strand
AACCAGCGGCGTCGGCACCCGGGTGGACGAAGCGTAGGCCTCGAGAAGCTGCTGCTGGGCCGTCACGCCGGTGATGGCGTCGGGAAACGCCCAGCCGTGCGAGCAGCTGTCGCATGCCCCGATACCGGCGAAGTTGTTGTCGGTGGCCACCAGTTGGCCACCGGAGGGGAAGGAGAAGTAGCCCGTCTCGATGATGGACTGGGCGAATGCCAGGTCGCCGCGGACACCGGTGGCTTTGCCGGCGGCCAGGTAGTCAGCGGCGAGCTGGGTGATGGGCACGGTGGTGTTGGCTGCGTGCCGGGTGGAGGCGAACCATCCGGCCATCTCCGCAGCGGTCAACGCCGGCATGCCGAGGATCCGGGGTGACGAACCTTCGTTGCCGTTGAGCCCGGCGGCCGGCGGGGGTGCCGTCCCGGCGGGCGCCTTGGCGGCGGTGGTGGTGGGGGTGGCGGTGGTAGGGGTGGCGGTGACCGCTGGCGTGCCCGTCTTCGCGCTGGCCGCCAGCCCGCTGACCGTGGCCGTGCGCAGCGTCTGGGCGAGCGATGCCTGTTCGGCGGCCAGCTTGGCCCTGGCCGCAGCCAGGGCCGCCCGAGCGGCGGCAACGTTGCCTGCCGCGTGGGTCAGGACCCCGCGGGCGTTGGTCACCGCCTTCCTGGCGGCGTCGAGGTTGTGCTTCTCCTGGTTGGTGATGAGGTTGATCATTACCTCGGCGTCAACTCGCAGGGAGACGCCGAAGCCCAAGGCGTCGGGTGCCTGGCCGGGATCGTTGCCGGGCGCCGCCGAGGGACTGGCGTAGGCGGCGCCGGTGTAGGCGGCCACGGCGATCGACGACAGCGTTCCGGCGGCCCCGTGCACGGCTGTGGTGGCGGCTGTGATCCCGCCGCGGGCATGAGCCTGCGTCTCCTGCGTGGTCACCACGTTCGCTGCCGCGCCATCAGCGGCCCGTTGGGCGTCGGCTTCAGCCGCCCGGACTTGGGCCACCTGGCCTATGGCTTGCAGCTGACCCAGATCACCCTGCACCGCTCCGATGACATTGCCGGGATCAGGAGCGGATGGCGGCTGGCTTCCGGGCAGGGTGGGGGTAGGAGCCGCCGTCGACGGGCTGCCGGTGGGCACCGCCGGCACGCCTGGAGCCACGGTCATCGGTGCAGGGCGCGGCCGGGTGGTGGTGGCCGGCGCCTTCGTCTGTGGCGTCGTCGGCTGGGTCGGTGTGGGCTGGGTCGGTGTGGGCGGAGTCGGGACGCTCGGCGATGGCGCAGCGCCGGCCATCGCCGGCCAAGAAGCCAGCATCACCGCCACCGCGGCGACACCCACGGTGGCGCGCCGCCCCAGGGTCGAGCGGCGACCCGAGGGCGTGGGGGTACGCCCGGTCGTGGAGAGGAGCTGGTGCGGCGAAGTAGGACGGATGGCGGTCAACCTGTGGTTGTTCGACGGCGGTGACCCGGAGCCCTGCGCCGACGCGTTGCCCTGAAGTCGCCAGGAAGGTACCAGGTGACGACTTGTGGCGCCGCTCGGGGCGGTGCTCAACCGTGCAGGCCGCACTCCGTCTTGTCCTGTCCAGCCCAGCGGCCGCTGCGTGGGTCCTCACCTTCGGTGACCGGCCGGGTGCAGGGCTCGCAGCCGATCGACAGGTAGCCCTGGCTGAGGAGCGGGTTGACGGGCACGTCGTGGTCGGCGATGTAGCCGGCCACGTCGGCAGCCGACCAGGTGGCTATGGGGTTGACCTTGATCAAGCCACGCAGGTCGCGGGCCACGATGGGAGCGTTGGCCCGGCTCCGCGCCTCGGCTCTGCGCAGGCCGCTCATCCACGCCAACTTGCCGTAGAGGGCCCGGTCGAGCTGATCCACCTTCGCTGCGGAGCAGCAGCCGGCGGGATCGGTCCGCCACAACTCCACCGGTTGGGGGGGCACGGTCATGATCCGGAGATTGAGCCCGTAACGCTGGCGCACTGTCTCGGCGGTCGCCAGGGTGTCGGGGAAGTGGTAGCCGGTGTCGATGAACACCACCTCGATCGAAGGCTCGACCGACGTGGCCAGATCGATCAGCACGGCGTCGGTCATGGAGGCGCTCAAGCACAGGAAAGGATCGAACTGCTCGACGGCCCACTCGATGACGGCGGCCGCCGGCTGGCGCTCGAAGCTCTGGGACAGTTCGGCCAGCTCGGCGTCGTCGAACTGCGGCCCCACCACGTTGGTCGAGTTCTCGCTGCGCCTCGGGGTAAGGATGCTCATGGCTGTCTCCACTTCTCGGTACCTGCTCTGCGGGCGTGGCGCAGGGGGATGAGGCGGGTGGTCGTCAGCCGGCTGCGCATTCGCCGTCTCCGACTTCGGCGACGTAAGGGCCGGTCTCATCGAAGTCGGTGTAGTACTCCGGGGCGTCATCGGGATGAGGCCAGAAGTCGAGGTCCTTCAGCTCCGCACCCAGTCCCTTCGCGCCGCCGTTGCGGGCCACCCAGCCGGCGAAGGGCTCCCCTGCTTGGCGCTCGTCGGCGTAGCGGCTGATGAGGCGGACGGTGGCCTCGGCGGCAGCCTTGGCCGGCAGGCGGACGGCCCGCTGGGCGAACTCGATCCGGGTGCCGCCGACGTGACCACCGAGGAGCATCTGGTAACCGGGGGCGGATCGCCCGTGCGCCCTCCGCTCGGCACCGTGGAAGCCGATGTCGGCGACATGGTGCTGGCCGCAGCTGTTGGTGCAGCCGGAGATGTTGATCCTGACGCCGCCGATGTCGGCCAGTCCAGCCTTGTCCAAGGCGGCCGAGATGTCGTCGGCCAACCCTCGGCTCTGGGTGACCGCCAGGTTGCAGGTGTCCGAGCCGGGGCAGGAGACGACGTCTCGGGCCAGCTCGGCACCGGGCTCGGCCATGCCGATGGCTTCCAGCCGCTGGTACAGCTCGGGGAGCTGGTCGGCGGACAGCCCCCGGAACGCCAGGTTCTGCCGGTTGGTCACCCGCACCTCCAGATGCAGGTCATCGACGATGGATGCCAACGCCCGGAACTGGTCGCCGGTGATGTCGCCCAGCTTGGCGTAGGCCAACGCGGACACCGTGCCCTTGGCCACGCCGACGACCACATTGGCCGTCTCCCAGCGCTTGTAGGGGTCACCGCCGGGCCCGAGCCTGAGGGTCACGGGGGTGCCCATGGGGGTGATGTCGACCCCGGGAGCCGCTCCGGCAGGGGCATCGCCGAGCTCGGCGACGATGGCGGGCACGCCGCCTGGCCAGGTGGAGGAGGCCAGGAGAAGGTTGCGCTCCTTGAGGACGCGGCGGCGGAGCTCGTCGATGCCGATCTGGTCGACGACCCACTTCAGCCGAGCCCGGAGCTTGTTGTCCCGGTTCCCGAAATGGTCGAAGGTTCGGAGAATGGCCTCGATCGTCGGCAGCAGCTTCTCCCGGGGCGTGAAGTCCTCGAGGGCCTGCGCCGGGTGGGGGTTTGCTCCCAGCCCGCCGGCCATGAACACCCGGAAGCCGGCCTCGGTGGATCCGTCCTCCGCACTGTGGCGCACCCCGACCACGCCGACGTCGTTGAACATGGCCTGACCGCAGTCGGTCACGCAGCCCGAGAAGTTGATCTTGAACTTGCGGGGCAGGCGCTGCGCGTAGGGGTGGTGCAGGAAGTGCCGGAAGGTGGCCTCAGCCCACGGGCTGATGTCGAGCACCTCGTGAGGACAAGCTCCGGCCAGGTGGCAGCCCATGACGTTGCGTACCGTGTCGCCACATCCCTCCCGGGTGGTGAGGCCCACAGCGGCAAGGTCGCGGAGCAGATCGGGGATGCGCTCCAGCTGGACGTAGTGCAACTGGACGTTGAGCCGGGTCGTCAGGTGACCCCACCCGCGGCTGTAGCGCTCACAGATGTCGCCGAAGGTCGTCAGCTGCTCGGCGGTGATGGACCCGTAGGGCAGCTTGATGCGGACCATCTGGTTGTGGCCGCCCTGGCGCTGGCCGTACACGCCGTTGTTGAGGCGGAAGACCCGGAAAGCGTCCTCGTCGACCTTGCCGGCCAGATGTTCGGCGAGGAGCCATTCGAACTTCTCGATGTCTGAGTGGACCTCGGCTGCCATCTTCGGGTCGTGCTTCACCGCTGTGCTCATCGCCCTAGTAGATCAAAAGTTGACCTACAAGGTCAACATCTTGACCAAAAAGATGACCCTTTTGGTCATCATTCGCCTTCGAAGGCCCCAGGATCTGTGGATGGCCTCGGAGGTCTGCTGGGCCAGCCGGCGGTCGGTGCGACCTATGGCGCCGACAACCGTACCGGAGTCGTCGGTGACCTGGCGCCGGGTGAACGTGACTCGACCCAGCGCCAAGCGGGCGCTGGGTCGATGTGGTGGGACAGGTTTGATGGGGCCTGGGGCGGCGGCCCGGGGCGGCTCAGATCGAGGCGGCGCGGCTGTGGCGACGGCGGAGGATGAAGGCCGACATGCCGAGGATCCCCGCCGCGGCAGCCGGCAAGGCGATCGCTGTCGCCGTCTCGGGCAGGATGGTGTTGGGCGCACAGGGGGTCGAGCCGACGGTGGCCGTGGACACCCCTGAGCCCAGGTTCCAGGTGACGTTGGTGCTGTTGGGCTCGGTCACGAAGAGGAAGTCGGGGTAGGAGCCCTGGAAGAAGTTCTGTGGTTGACCGGGAACCGTGGGGCCCGGGCTGAAGTAGTTAGCGGGGATGATCGAGCCCGGTGGGATGTACGTGTTGCCGGGAATGCTGTCGTTGTAACCGAAATGGGCGGTGTAGGTGCCGTTCGAGTTGTCGGTGACACAGGTCAGGATGGGGGCCAGCACCCCGCCGGAAGCCGGAGCGGCGTGCGCCGTGCCTCCCGCGCTGGCGAGGAGGCCAAGCCCAAGCGCCCCGCCGGCCAGTGCCTTCGTCACGATCCCAGGTAGTCGCACGTGATCTCCTTTTACGTGGCGAGAGGGCCTCGCCGTCACGGCAAGCAGATCACACAACGGGCTGTGGGCGAGTAGCGTGGAGGTGAACAGTTCCCGGTCCTTCTGCCAAGGCTCACGAGATTCACTTCTGGTTGTTCGCCCGTCTGCTTGCCGGAAACCGACAGGCATCCTCGGCGTGCGCTCTCCCCGATCCGGGTTGCTAGTGGCGCAGGAGCTCGGCGACCTGGAAGGCCAAGTCGAGCGATTGGCGGCCGTTGAGACGGGGATCGCAGGTCGTGGTGTAGCGCAGCGACAGCTGGTCGGCGAGAATCTCCTCGGCGCCACCCAGGCACTCCGTGACGTCGTCGCCGGTGAGCTCGACGTGCACGCCGCCCGGCCAGATGCCCGATGCCCGGCACACCTCGAAGAAGGCCTTGATCTCGGTCAGCACGGCGTCGAAGTGGCGGGTCTTGCGACCACCAGGCCCGACGACGGTGTTGCCGTGCATCGGATCGCACTGCCAGATGACCGGGTGCCCAGAGGCGCGTACGGCCCTCAGCAGTTCGGGGAGCACCTGGGCGACCCGCGGGGCGCCCATGCGGGCCACCAGGATCAGGCGGCCGGGCTGACGGTCGGGGTCGAGGATGTCGCAGAGGGCGACGACCTCGTCAGGATGGGCCAACGGGCCGATCTTGGCCCCCAGCGGGTTGGCGATCCCCGAGAGGAAGTCGAGGTGGGCGCCCCCCAACTGGCGGGTGCGCTCACCGACCCACAGGAGGTGCGCAGAGGTGTCGTACCACAGGCCGCTGAGTGAGTCGCACCGCGTCATGGCCTCCTCCCACCCCAGGATCAGCGCTTCGTGACTGGTCCAGAAGTCGACCTGGTGGAGGGTCTCCTCGTTGATCAGGTCGATCCCGCAAGCCTTCATGAACCGCAGGGCGCGCTCGATCTCCCCGGCGATGGCCGCGTAGCGCTTGCCCTGCAGGCTGGAGGCGACGAACTCCTGGTTCCAGGTGTGGAGCTGCGACAGATCTGCGTAGCCGCCCTTGGTGAAGGCCCGCAACAGGTTCAGCGTGGAAGCGGCCTGGTGGTAGGCCGCCAGCAGGCGCTCGGGGTCCGGCGTCCTGGCTTCCACGGTGGGGGCGTCGTCGGAGACCAGGTGACCCCGGAAGCTGGGAAGGGTCACCCCGTTGACCACCTCAGTGGGCGACGAGCGAGGCTTGGCGAACTGGCCGGCGATGCGCCCCAGCTTGACCACCGGTACGCCAGCGCCGTAGGTGAGCACCACGGCCATCTGGAGGATGACCTTGAGCTTGTCGCGGATCGCGTCGGCTGTGAAGTCGTGGAACGACTCGGCACAGTCGCCGGCCTGGAGGAGGAACGCCTCGCCCGCCGCCACATCGGCCAGGGCCTTGCGCAGGCTGCGAGCCTCTCCGGCGAACACCAGGGGCGGGAGGCTGGAGAGGGTCTTGAGCGTCTGCTCGAGCGCGTTGGTGTCGGGCCAATCGGGCTGCTGCTCGGTTGGCAGGTCCCGCCACCGGCCCGGGGTCCACACGCTTGTCACCCCACCAGGCTAGCAACCCCCTCGGCCAACTCCCGGGCCGGCGCCGGGGCCGGCGCGGGGTGCGGGGTAACGTCTGGGCCACCATGGGTGAGCGCATCGGGGTCTTCGGGGGCACCTTCGACCCCATCCATGTCGGTCACCTGGTGGCCGCCGTCAACGCCCGCAGCGCCCTGAGTCTCGACCGGGTCGTCCTCATGGTGGCCAACGTCCCCTGGCAGAAGGCAGGATCGCGGGCGGTCACGGGGGCCGAGGAGCGCTTCGCCCTGGTACAGGCCGCGGTCGGTGACGTGCCCGGCCTGGAGGCCGGGCGGCTGGAGATCGACCGGGGCGGCGAGTCCTACACTGCCGACACGCTGGTCGAGCTGTCCGAGGCCATGCCCGACGCCGAGCTGTTCTTGATCGTCGGGTGGGATGTGGCTGCTGAGCTGGCCACGTGGGGCCGCACCGAGGATGTGCAACGCCTGGCAACGCTGGTCATCGTCAACCGGCCCGGAGCCGGCCGGCCTTCGGGTCTCGACGACGAGGGCTGGAGGGTCGCCGAGGTGACGGTTCCCAACCTGGAGATCTCGAGCACCGATCTGCGGGGGCGGGCCCGGGAGGGTCGGCCGCTCGACTATCTGGTTCCCGAAGCGGCCGTCCACTTCCTCAGGGCCCATGGGCTGTACGCTGAAGGAGGATGATCACCGCTCGTCCGGCGACCCGCGCCAGGACAGCTCCTGGCCAAAGGCGCTCACGACAACTCCGAGGCGACGAGATCGACGCCCGGCTGGCAGCCGCGGCGCCGACCCGGCAGGGCGACCGGCGTCACCGGCGACTCGAGCGCCGGCGCATCGTCCGGGAGGAGATCCTCGTGCTGAGCGTCCTGGTACTGGCCCTGATCGTCACGGTCGTCGTCCTCGCTCTGCAGTGGTTGGACAGCACACCGTCAGTGGCGTCATCGATGATCACGACGGCCCTACCCCTTGCCAGCGGAGGTCTTGCATGAACGTTCCGGTCGGGAACACCAGATGATCGCTCGGGCCTCGCTCGACGAGGTCAGGAGCTGGGCCGCCGCCGCTGCCCGGGGGGCAGAGGCAAAGGGGGGCGAGGACATCGTGATCCTCGACGTGGGCTCCCTGCTCTCCGTGACCGACGCGTTCTTGATCACCAGCGGGTCCAATGCCCGCCAGGTGCGCACCATCGTCGAGGAGATCGAGGAGCAGGTCAAGCTGGTCGGCGGTCCTGCGCCCCTGCGCATCGAGGGTCTCGACGATGCCACCTGGGTCCTGATGGACTACGGGGACTTCGTCGTCCATGTGTTCGGCAACGAGGCTCGGGCGTTCTACGCCCTCGAGGGCCTGTGGGCCGATGCCGGTCGTTGGGAGTGGCACGTTGCCGCCCCCGCTGGCGTCGACTGAGCCACTCCATCTCCGGGCACCTCTGGTGCAACGAACATATGTTCGATACGGTGGGATCATGGGTTGGGAGAACCCGCCACGACCGTGGCGGGAGGTGGAAGCCAAGCTGTCCGACCGTCCCCGGACCCGGCCGTTCCCCGTCGATGGCGATGGAGGCGACAGCCCGGCCTGGTCGCACAAGCGGCCGGTCTACCGACCCCCAGCCGACCTGCCAAGAGGGTCGGCGGAGACGGTTTCCTATGCCGAGCTGCACTGCCACTCCAACTTCAGCTTCCTCGATGGGTCCTCCCACCCCGAGGAGCTCGTCGAAGAGGCGGTCCGTCTGGGCCTCGCCGCCCTGGCCCTGACCGACCATGACGGCATGTACGGCGTGGTCCGGTTCTCCCAGGCGGCGGCCGCCGCCGGCCTGCCGACGGTCTTTGGCGCCGAGCTGACCCTCGGCCTCGACTGTCCTCAGAACGGTGTGGCCGACCCCACCGGCACCCATGTTCTGGTGCTGGCCCGGGACCCGGTCGGCTACACCCGGTTGTGCCGTGCCCTGTCGGTGGCCCACCTGGGCGGTGGCCAGAAGGGGCGCCCGTTCATCGACGTGGCCACCCTGGCGGCGCTCGGCGCCGGCTTGGTCCCCGACCTGGGTCACCTGGCCGACGCCCATGATCACGCCGCCACCCCGGGGGAGTGGCGTGGGGTCACCACCTCGCACAGCGACCACTGGGTGATCCTCACCGGATGCCGCAAGGGTCCGGTTCCCCGGGCCCTGATGGAGGCCGGCCCGGCCCGGGCCGGTGCCCAGCTGGCCCGGCTGCAGCAGCTGTTCGGACGGGACAACGTGGTGGTGGAGCTGTGGGACCACGGACACCCGTTGGATTCGGCTCGCAACGATGCCCTGGTGGCGGTGGCCGATCACCGGGGGGCGGAGGTGGTGGCCACCAACAACGTCCACTATCACGTGCCCGCCCGCCGTCGCCTGGCAGCCGCCCTGTCCGCGGTCCGGGCTCGACGGAGCCTCGACGACATGGACGGGTGGTTGCCGGCGGCCGGATCCGCCCACCTGCGCAGCGGGATGGAACAGGCCCGCCGCTTCGACCGCTACCCCGGGGTGGTGGCCCGCGCCGGGGCGCTGGGCCTGGCGTGCGCGTTCGACCTGGCGCTGGTCGCTCCCCGCCTGCCGCCGTGGCCGACGCCCGAGGGTCACAGCGAGGCCTCGTGGTTGCGGCACCTCACCGAGGAAGGCGGTCGGCGCCGGTACGGGCCCCGGCATGCCCCCTCCCACCCCCGGGCGTGGGCCCAGATCGACTACGAGCTGGACCTCATCGAGCAGTTGGGGTTCCCGGGGTACTTCCTGATCGTGTGGGACATCGTCGAGTACTGCCGGACCAACGACATCTACTGTCAGGGCCGGGGCTCGGCGGCCAACTCGGCGGTCTGCTACGCCCTGGGGATCACCAACGCCGACGCCGTGGGCCTGGGCCTGCTGTTCGAGCGGTTCCTCTCCACGGAGCGGGACGGGCCCCCCGACATCGACGTCGACATCGAGAGCGGGAGGCGGGAAGAGGCGATCCAGTACGTGTACCACCGCTACGGGCGGGACTGCGCCGCCCAGGTGGCCAACGTCGTCACCTATCGCCCCCGCTCAGCGGTGCGCGACATGGGCAAGGCGCTCGGTGCCGCCCCTGGCCAGCTCGACGCCTGGGCCAAGCAGATCGACGGGTGGGGTCCGCTGTCGGCCACCGCCGCGGCAGGCGACCACGACATCCCTGCTGCGGTGATGGACCTGGCAGCGGCCGTGCAGCACTTCCCTCGGCACCTGGGGATCCATTCGGGGGGGATGGTGATCTGTGACCGGCCGGTGGCCGAGGTGTGCCCGGTGGAGTGGGCGCGGATGGCCGACCGCAGCGTGTTGCAATGGGACAAGGACGATTGTGCGGCGGTCGGCCTGGTCAAGTTCGACATGCTCGGCCTGGGCATGCTCACCGTGCTGCACGCCACCATCGACCACATCGCCGCCGCCCACGGGGTGAGCGTCGACCTGGCCTGCCTGCCCCAGGACGACGCCGTCTACGAGATGCTGTGCCAGGCCGACTCGGTGGGGGTGTTCCAGGTGGAGAGCCGGGCCCAGATGGCCACCCTGCCCCGGCTCAAGCCGCGCTGCTTCTACGACCTGGTGGTGGAGGTGGCCCTGATCCGACCCGGCCCCATCCAGGGCGGATCGGTTCACCCCTACATCCGTCGGCGCAACGGCACCGAGCCGGTGACCTTCCTGCACCCGTTGCTGGAGCGGAGCCTGGCCAAGACCCTCGGGGTCCCCCTGTTCCAGGAGCAGCTGATGCAGATGGCCATCGACGTCGCCGGCTTCAGCGCCGCAGATGCCGACCAGCTCCGTCAGGCCATGGGGTCGAAGCGCAGCGTGGAACGCATGCAGCGCCTGCGAGGCCGGCTGTTCGACGGGATGGCCGAGCGTGGCATCACCGGTGACGTGGCCGAACAGATCTACGAGAAGCTGGTGGCGTTCGCCAACTTCGGGTTCCCCGAGAGCCACTCGGTGAGCTTTGCCTACCTGGTGTACGCCTCGGCGTGGATGAAGCTGCACTACCCGGCGGCGTTCTGTGCCGGCCTCTTGGACGGCCAGCCCATGGGCTTCTGGTCGCCGCAGACCATCGTGGCCGACGCCCGCCGCCACGGGGTGGAGGTCCGGGGCCCCGACGTCAACCACAGCGAAGCCCTGTCGTGCCTGGAGGCCGATGACGTCGAGACCGGACCGGCGATCCGAGGTGGGCCCAGCCCGGCGGTCCGCCTTGGCGTGTCGTCGGTGCGCCACCTGGGGACGGAGCCAGCGGAGCGCATCGCCGCCGGCCGGCCCTACCGGGACGTAGAGGACGTGGTGCGCCGCTGTGGGATCACCGTCGCCCAAGCCGAGGCCCTGGCCACCGCCGGTGCATTCGGTGGGTTCGGGCTGTCCCGGCGTCAGGCGCTGTGGTCAGCGGGAGCTCTGGCCGCCGCCGGGGGGTCCCTGGAGGCCGGTTCGGATCCGGCCGGGTCCGGCCGCTCGCCCAAGCGGGCCCACCTGCCTGGTCTGGTGACCGGGGCCGTCGCTCCTCGCCTGCCGGGCATGGACCCGGTGGAGAGCAACCGGGCCGACCTGTGGGCACTGGGGTTGTCCCCCGACAGCTACCCGACGGAGCTCATCAGGGAGGAGCTGACAGCGGCCGGCGTCGTCACCTCCGCCGGGTTGATCGACGTGGCCCACGGTGCCCGGGTGGCGGTGGCCGGCGTGGTCACCCACCGGCAACGGCCGGCGACGGCGCAGGGCGTGGTGTTCATCAACCTGGAGGACGAGACGGGTCTGATCAACGTCATCTGCTGGCAGCGGGTCTGGGTCCGGTTCCGGCGGGTGGCCCGGTCCCAGCCGGCGTTGCGCATCGACGGTCGCCTGGAGCGCGTAGAAGGTGTGGTCAACATCGTCGCTGAGCGCATCACCGCCCTGGCCCTACGCTCCAGCGCGCTGAAGAGCAGGGACTTTCGGTGACGAACGGGCTCTGGACCGTCGCGGAGATCAGCGAGTGGTCGGCCACAGGATCCGCTGGGTGATATCAGCCGCGCTGATCCCGAGCAGCCTGCTGGCCCCACTCCGCCCATAGCCACCGCCGTCCAGGCTCAAGCAGGAGACGGATTGATCGCTCGGGTCGACGATCATCACCTCGTCGACGCCACGACCGGCGTAGAAGCCAAGCTTGTCCCAGGTCTCGTCGTCGGGGGACACGATCTCGATGACAACGGCTGCGGTCGGGACCCAGATGCTGTCGGGGACAACCCGATGAAAGCCGCGATCGGGTACCCGGTAGTCGGTCGACTCACCCAGGTTGAAGGGCCCGGTACCGATGAGGCCGACCTTGCGAGCCGGGGGGTCGAGCAGTACGGCCAGCTCGTTGTCGATGATGCCATGAGCAGGATGAGCCGCCGGAGCCATGTGGTACTCGCCCTCCCAGAGCTCGTCGGCACCGTCGAGGCCGAGCTCACGGCGTCGGGCGATGAGCGACTCCAGGGCGGCCGGTCTCGCGCCGAGGACAACGGTGCGCATGGCCGCCATCCTACGAGGTCCAATGCCTCCGCTCTAGCCTGATCGGCGTGATCGATGACCTGCCCCGGTGCTCCTGGGCCGTGGGGACCAGCCTGGCCATGATGGGCTACCACGACACGGAATGGGGGGTGCCCACCCATGACGACGGCGCGCTGTTCGAGTTGCTGATCCTCGAAGGGGCGCAGGCCGGCTTGAGCTGGCGGACCATCCTGGAGCGGCGCGACGGGTACCGTCGGGCCTTCGACGGGTTCGAACCGGAGCGGGTGGCGGCGCTGGGCGACGACGACGTCGCGGTCCTCCTCGCCGATCCGGGGATCATCCGCAACCGGGCCAAAGTGCGCTCCGCGCTGCGCAACGCCGCCGCCTTCGTGGACCTTGTGGCGGAGACAGGCACCTTCGACCGGTACCTGTGGTCGTTCGTCGACGGTAGCCCGGTCCTCAACTCTTGGACCGAGCCCTCTCAGGTCCCGGCCACCACCGAGGTGGGCGCCGCTTTGAGCAAGGACCTGCGCAGGCGGGGGTTCTCGTTCGTGGGCCCGACCATCATGTACGCCTATGCCCAGTCTGCGGGGCTGGTCATGGACCACCTGACGTCGTGCCACCGCTTCGCCGAGCTCACCCCGCCACCGTAGGGAGGCCATCGCCGCGACGAAGACAGATTTGCGAACGGTGGCAATGTAGAGCCATGTCCGACCCTGGTCGCCCGGTGCCGGTGCGCGGACCGTTGTCGCCCATCGAGATGGCCAGTGCCTCGGTCCTGGCCGCGGTGACCGTCGCTCTGGTGGTGGCCGGCTGGTTCTTCCCTCATGCCACCGCCCTGGTGTCCCTGGCCGCTGTGCCCCTCGGCGTGGTGGCCAACCGGTTCCGCCCCCGCGCCCTGGCGGCGTGCTCGGTGGCCGCCATGGCCGTCGGGTTCCTGGTCGGTGGGACCGGCCCGGCGTCGGGGATGCTCGGGTGCGCGCTCATCGGAGGTTTCGTGGGGGACGCCAAGCGGCGTGGCTGGGGGCTGGGGCGGGTGGTGGCCGGCTCGCTGATCCTGGGACCCCTTGTTGGCGGGGCCGCCGACGCCTTCCTCAGCCTGTTCGCCTCCATCCGGCGCCTGTCACTCGAGCAGATCACCAACACCTGGAAGGGCGTCCGCCACCTCATCCACGGTGCGGGGCACAGCGGCCCCAGCCGCTCCGCACTGCGCTTGGTCGACCGCTTCGTGGACGTCAGCACCTTCGCGCACGACACCCTGCGCTTCGCCGACCGCTCGGTGAACCTGGTGGTGCGGGACTGGTGGGTGTCCATCCCGGTCCTCATCATCGTGGCCGTCGTGGCGTCGGCGATCGTCGTGTGGCTGATGCTGGGGGCGGTCCTCCTCCGCCTGGCCTGGATCCCATCGTCGGACCCTCTGGGTATCACCGACGACGACCGACCCTCCGACCCTCTGCCGGTGACGTTGGGCAACGTGCACCACCGCTACGAGGGGGCCGACGACGACGCCCTCCACGACATCACCCTGACCGTGGGCGCCGGCCAGTTCGTCGGGGTCGTCGGCCGCAACGGGTCCGGCAAGTCAACGCTGGTCAGGCTTCTGGCCGGACGCCCTCCCACGTCGGGGACGGTGACGCGCCCCGGTGCTCCCGGCCTGGGCCGGGCGGGGGGGACCGCGTTGGTCCTGCAGCGCCCGGAAACCCAGATCCTCGGCGTCCGGGTGGCCGACGACGTGGTCTGGGGGCTCCCACCTGACGCATGGGTGGACACTGCCGCCCTGTTGGCAACCGTCGGTCTGGACGGCATGGAGGAGCGGGACACCTCCACGCTGTCGGGTGGCGAGCTCCAGCGCCTGGCCGTGGCCTCGGCCCTGGCCCGCAGGCCGCGCCTGCTGCTCTCCGACGAGTCGACGGCGATGGTCGATGCCGTTGGCCGCCGCCAGCTCACCGATCTGCTGGCGGACCTGCCTCGGCGCACCGGGGTCACCGTGGTGCACGTGACCCACCGGCGCGACGAGGTGGAGCGTGCCGATCAGGTCATCACCCTCGAAGGTGGCCGAGTGGTGGCCGAGGAATCCTCCCCCCCGGTCCCCGCCGCCCCACCCGCGCCCCTCGGGAAGCCCGACGCCGAAGAGGGAGGCCATTCCCCAGATCGCGGACCGTCGAGCGGGGCGTTGCTCGTCGTCGAGGGTGTGAGCCACACCTACGCCCCTCACAGCCCGTGGGCCCACGCCGCACTGTCCGACATCGACCTCACCGTCGGGGTGGGGGAGGGTGTGCTGGTGGTCGGCGGGAACGGGTCAGGGAAGTCGACCTTGGCTTGGATCCTGGCCGGCCTGACCAGGCCGAGCGTCGGGAACGTCACCCTGGCCGGGCGACCTGTGCGCGAGCAGGTGGGCAAGGTCGCCCTGGCCTTCCAGCACTCACGACTGCAACTGCAACGCCCCGAGGTCCGGGCCGACGTCCGGGCCGCCGGAGGAGTGGACGACGATCGGGCCGACGCCGCGCTGTGCTCGGTCGGCCTCGACCCGGAGCGCTTCGCCGGCCGCCGCATCGAGGAGCTCAGCGGCGGCGAGATGCGTCGAGTAGCGCTCGCCGGCCTCTTGGCCCGCCGGCCACGCGTGCTCGTCCTCGACGAACCTCTCGCCGGACTCGACACCCCATCGCGCACCGAGCTGCTGGCCCTCCTGCGGATCCTGCGGGCCGACCAGCACCTGACCCTGGTGGTCATCTCCCACGACCTGGAGGGGATGGGGGATGTCTGCGAGCGCCTGGTCCATCTGGAGCGAGGCCGCATCACCGCCGACCGGGTGTTGGCTCGAGTCGGCCGATGACCGCCGAGACTCCGACCGGCAACGGTCGTCGGCACCGCCTGACGACATCGGTGGTGTTCCTGCGCGAGGTTCCCACCGACAGCCCCATCCACCGCTTGTGGGCCGGGACCAAGCTGATCGCCGTCGCCGCCATCAGCCTGACCCTGTCGCTGGCCCCGTCGTGGCTGTCGGTGGCGATGGTAGCGGCGTTCGCGGTGGCGGTCGGCGCCATTGCCCGGATCCCCCTTGGTGCCCTGCCACGCTTCCCCAAGGTGTTCTGGGCCTTCCTGGTCTTCGGGGCGTTCCTGACGCTGCTGGCCGGGGGCGGGCCCGTCGTCCACGTTGCCGGCGTCACCGTCGGCCTGCGGGGCATCGATCTCTACGCCCGGTTCACCGCCGTCAGCTTCGTGCTGCTCGGATCGTCCATGACGATCGGCTGGACGACGCCCCTCGGTGAGATCGCCCCCGCCCTGGCCCGCCTGGGCACACCGCTGCGACTCTTCCGCATCCCGGTCGACGAGTGGGCCATGGCTGTGGCCCTGTGCGTGCGCAGCCTGCCGCTGCTGATCGACGAGCTGCGGACCCTTGGCGCCGCCCGCCGGCTGCGACCCCCCCACGAGCCCGATGCCTCGACCACCGGCTGGCAGATCATCGACGAGCTGATCGACCTGGTCACCGCCGGGTTGGCGGTGGCCATGCGCCGGGCACGGGAACTGGCCGAGGCCATCACCGCCCGTGGTGGGCTGACCCTGGTGCCCTCCCGCCACCCGGGGCCCCGCCGGGCCGACCTGGTGGCGCTCGTGGCCACGGCGGCGCTGTGCGGGGCCACTGCGGTCACCTACGCTACAGCTTGACCACCTGGAAGCCTTGGGGGGTGGGGGAGCGGCCCCGATCGCCTCAGGCCGCCCGCCACAACGACCGGACCAGAGTGTCGTGGTTGCCGGCGCTGGTGCGGGCCACCAGGGCCTCACCACGGGGCTGCCCGGTACTCCGGTTCCGGTCCCGG
>JALYZO010000120.1 GCA_030945745.1 Actinomycetota bacterium | reverse complement strand
CCTCGTCGTCTCCGACGACGGCCGCGGCTTCGACGAGGAGGCGGTGACCACCGACGCCGAGGACCGCCACTGCTACGGCCTGGTCGGCATCCGCGAGCGGGCCGAGCTGATCGGCGCCAACCTCAACCTGGTGTCACGGCCCGGCACCGGTACCACCGTGGAAGTTGTCGTCCCCACAACTGGGTAGGAGACGAGGCGGCCATCGTGACCGGCGAAAACGGCGCATCGAGGCAGATTCCCGAGTCGGGCCGCGCCGCCGTCGACCTGGCCGGCGCCATGGCGTCGCCGTTGCCGCCGAGGAGCCGGCAGGTGCGGTGCGTGCTCCTGGTGGCTGTCATGCTGGCCCTGCCGATCGGCTGGCGGGCCTGGGCGAGGTTTCGCGGCCCCAGCGACGGCGTGTTCGTGGTGCCGTCCTCGCCGCCGTGGCAGGGCGCAGTGACAGTCGCCGAGGTGCGCGGCGCCAGCGGCATTCACGTCGGCGACGAGGTTGTCGCGGTGGACGGCGTGCCCCTCACGTCATGGGCCGACCGACCCCCTGCCGGCCTCCTCGAGGTCCATCGGCGGCCCGGCGACCATCTCCGCTACCTCGTCCGGCGAAACGGCCGCCTCCTCGACGTGGACGTCGTGCTCCGCCGCCCGACCGTCCACCAGGTCGTCATCACGGAGGCGACGACGGCCCCGCTGCTCCTCTGTGTCGTGGGCATCGGCGCCTTCGTGTTCGTGTGCCGGCCCGGCGACCGGGCGGCACGGGTCTTTCTCCTTCTCACCGGCCTGGTCGCCGCCGGCGCCGTCGTCAGCCCCTACGTGGAGGTCGTCGACCTCGTCGGTGGGCGCGGAGTGTGGCCGTTCCTCGTCGACCGGGTGGCGCGAGACGTGATGTGGGGAGCGCTCTTGCACTTCACGCTCGTGTTCCCGGAGCCCCGCCCGGTCGTGGCCCGCCGGCCGTGGGTACTGGCGTTCGCCTACCTCGGCCCGTTCCTGGCGTTCGCAGGCTATCTGGCGCTCACGCTTCCCGGCGCGTCGAGCGCTCTCGAGCGCCTGGGGCTGTTGCTGTCGATGTCGAGGCCTGCGTCCTACCTCTACCCACCCGTGGTGGTGGTGACGATGGTCATGGGTTATCGCGCCCTGCCGTCGGGGCCGGCCCGGCAGCGGCTCAAGTGGATGCTCGTGGCCCTGACCGTCGGGGGGTCGTTGGACCTGGCATTCGCGCAGGTCCCCCTGGTGTGGCTCGGCCACACCATCGTGCCCGAGGAGGTCATGCCGCTGGCGTACCTCCCCATACCGGTCGCCGCAGGTGCGGCGATCCTGCGCTACCGGCTCTACGACATTGAGATCATCGTGCGCCGCTCGCTGGTCTACGGCGGGCTGACTGCTGCCGTGCTGGCGATCTACCTCGTCACGGTGGAGCTCCTCGACCTCACCCTGGGTACCCGGCGGGGAGTGGTGCCCCTCCTCGCCAGCGGGCTCGTGGCAGCCTGCATCCCCGCCGTCCGGCGGCGCCTGCAACGCCGGGTCGGGCAGGTGATCTACGGCAATCGTGACGATCCGCAGGAGGTGGTGTCCCGACTCGGCCAGCGCCTGGAGGCGACCGCCGACGCCGAGGCCATACTCCCAGGCATGGTGGAGACGCTGGCCCACGCGCTCCGGCTGCCCTACGCCGCGGTGGAGATCCATCAGCCCGACGGCGAGGTGGTGGCGCGGGCCTCCTTCGGTGCCCGCCCGGACGACGTCGTGGGTCTTCCGCTACTCCATCGCGGGGCATCGCTGGGCGTCCTCTTCCTCGCTGTGGGGCCCGGAGCGGAGCCGTTCGGCCCCGCCGACCGCCGGTTGCTCAACGACCTCAGCCGCCAGGTGGCGGTGACGGCGCACGGCGTGGCGCTGTTCGCCGCGCTCCAGCGGTCGTTGGCGCGCACTGTCCTGGCTCGCGAGGAGGAGCGCCGGCGCCTGCGTCGGGATCTCCACGACGGCTTGGGACCCACGTTGGCCGCCATAGTCCTCCAGCTGGAGGTGGCCCGGTCGCTCCTGCAGGACGACCCGACCGCCGCAGAGTCGGTGATCGGCCGACTCTCCTCCCACGCACAGTCGGCCACGGTCGACGTTCGCCGTATCGTCGACGACCTCCGGCCGCCCGACCTCGACCAACTAGGCCTGGTCGCGGCGATCGAGCGACGTGCCCGGTTCGTCGCCCTCCCCTCGGACCGCCTTGGGCGGGCGGGCGGCCTCGACGTCATGGTGACGGCTGATGGCCCGCTCGGCGATCTTCCCGCCGCCGTCGAAGTGGCCGTGTTCCGCATCGTCGAGGAGGCGCTCAACAACGTATCCCGCCACAGCCGTGCCACTGCGTGCCGTGTCGAGTTGCATGTCGGAGACGAGCTGGAGGTGACCGTGAGTGACAACGGCCGCGGGTTGCCCGACGAGCTCACGCCGGGGGTGGGGACCGGGTCCATGTGCGAGCGAGCCGCCGAGCTGGGCGGATCCTGCACGATAGGCGGGGCCAGCGAAGGGGGCACCGTCGTCGCGGCCCGGTTCCCGCTGCAAAGCCCGTGACGGCGCCGGCGGACAAGGACGCCATCCGGGTGCTGGTCGCTGACGACCATCCGCTCTATCTCGAGGGGCTGCGGGCGGTCCTCGACGTCCAGCCGGGAATCGAGGTGGTCGGCCAGGCGACGAATGGCGCGACAGCCGTCGACCTCGCAGGGGCGCTGCTGCCTGACGTGGTCGTGATGGACGTCCGCATGCCCGAGCTGAACGGGATCGAGGCCACACGACTGATCGTCGCTGCCACCCCCCTCGTCGGGGTCCTCGTCCTCACCATGGACGGCGACGACGAGTCGGTCTTCGCGGCCATGCGCGCCGGTGCCCGGGGCTATCTCCTCAAGGAGGCAGGCCCCGTCCAGATCACCCTGGCGATCCGGGCCCTGGCCCACGGCGAGGCCGTCTTCGGGCCCGACATCGCCATGCGGGTCATGGAGTTCTTCAACCGGCCCCGGGCGACGCTTCCCGCTCCGGCCTTCCCCCAGCTCACCGATCGGGAGCGGGAGATCCTCGAACTGGTCGCCCAGGGCCGCAACAACGACAGGATCGCCGCAACCCTCTACGTCAGCGGCAAGACGGTCCGAAACCACGTGTCCAACATCTTCACCAAGCTGCAGGTCGCCGATCGGGCCCAGGCGATCGTCCGTGCCCGGGAAGCCGGGATGGGCACGAACGACTGACGCCTGGGCCGAGGGGCGTTCTGCTCAGCGAACCGAGACGACGTCGCCACCACCGACCTGGCCGGCGTTGCCGCTGGCCGACGCCGGCCCGGCAGTGCCGAGCAGCCCGAGCCCCAAAGAGGTGGAAACGAGCAGCGCCAAACAGCACAGCCGGCGGCGCAGCGTGGACGACAGGGTCTTCATGGCTGGTTCCTCCTCTTGCCGCTCCGGGGTGGGGCGGCAGCACCTCCGATCCTGCGTGCGGCGGTGTCCCGCCGTCATGAGGCGGCTGTCCCGCGTCAGTCGGGCGGAACCCCCCGGTCGGTCGGGACACCGGTCCGATGTGCCCGGGACGGTCGAAAGCGCACGATTCGCTCACTTCCCGCCGAACCCGGCGGCACAGAAAGAGAGTGAGAGCCATGAACAAGGGATTCATCAGGATGTCCGGCTTCGCGGCGACGCTGGCCGTCGCTATCAGCTTCGCCTCGCCGGCCAACGCCCTGTACAACCGCGACCCCGGCGACGGCGGGTCGGGGACGGGTGGCACCGGTGGCGTCAGCACGGCCCCCTTCACGACGCGAGGGGCCTGCGCTCCCTTCGCCGCCTCGTCGACCGTCGGCGCCAACTACCGCGTCAGCCTGGCCGGCTTCTACGTCAAGACCCAGACCTACGACACCATCCTCCAGACCGATGGCAAGGGCGACGAGGTGTTCCTGAGCTACAAGAACGTGACCATGGATTCCGCCGGCAACGTGCTGACCCAGGGCGACAACGTCACCGCCACCATGGGCGATACCAACGGCTTCGCCTACCGGGAGAAGGCCGGCAGCCTGAGCGACCTCGGAGGGCTGCAGAGCGAGGACTGCCACCACAGCACCAAGACCCTGTGGGACGGGCCCTTGGCCGCCGGCCAGAAGGCATTCATCACCCCGGTGATGTGGGAGTGGGACGGCGGGGGCGACGCCTGGGGGACGTGGACGAACTGGGCGTCGCAGTTGGCCGGCCGGGTGGCGTCGAAGGCCAGCATGTTCGGGCCCGGCGCGGCCAATGTCATCAGCCTGGTCGACATCGGCCTGGCCGGCGTGGCCAGCATGCCGGTCGGTACCGCCGGTGACAAGCAGATCGGCACCGTCGAGGACAGCACGGGCCGCAACTTCACCCCCAAGATGCTGACCTTCGACAGGACCGGAGCGGACTACGTCATCAACAACGACGCCTACGGGATGGGCAAGGGCATCGTGCCGGTGTCGTACTTCGGCTCGAACGACAACGGCCTGTACACGCTCTACCTGCGGGTCCAGCACAGCTGACCCCCGGGTGACGAGCAGGCGCAGGGGGGACGGCTCCGGCCGTCCCCCCCTGCTTTTGCGCGGGACCGGCGCTGGGTATGCAGGCTCTGTGACCTCCCCGCGCCCGGCAGTGCTGTTCGACATTGACGGCACACTCCTCGACACCAACTGGTTCCACACCGTCTCCTGGTGGCAGGCCTTCCAGGAAGCCGGCGAGGACATCCCGATGTCCCGCAT
>JALYZO010000094.1 GCA_030945745.1 Actinomycetota bacterium | reverse complement strand
CGTACTGCTCGAACTTGGTGACCCGGCGGCGCTCCCACGTCCAGGCCCCACGTCGCTCTTCAAGGGCGGCGTTGTAGACCTCCCGTTGGGCGTCGAGCAGGGCGACCATCCTCCGTTCCTGACTTTTCGTCGGCCGGAGCCGGTAGGAGAACGCTCGATGCACGCTGCCCATCGTAGGGAAGGGGTGTGACAGCCACCGCCGGACTGACAGTTGACGGAGTTATTGCTTGGCAAATCCTTACCGACGCGACGACCACCACTCCGCCCACCGGGCCATCCGGGCGTTGTCGGGCCTGGGCCCCGGCCATACCTCCAACCCGTATTACAAGAGGAAGGGCCACGGATCTCCCGTCGGCACGGTCGTTGCCTCAGATGGCGCCTCGGGCGTGCAACACGTTGCGCATCTGAACGCCATGAACCAGGTCGATCCCGGCGTCAAGGGCTGCTGCGACGTGCACCGCCTCATGCATCTCGTCAGGGCTGGCACCGAGGTCCACGAGGGTGTTGGTGTAGGCGTCGATGCAGTAGGGGCACTGCTTGGTGTGCGCAACGGCCAAAGCGATGAGCGCCTTCTCACGCTTGGTGAGGGCGCCGTTCTCCCCGGTAGCCGCGTTGTAGTAGGCCCAGAACTTCGCCATGGTCGGGCTGGCGTTGTTGCCCATATCGGCGAAATGGCCGAGGTCGCCTCGCTCGTAGTAGCTCGATCCGGCTGGGCCGCCCTCGGCTGCTCCGTGAGAGGCGGAGCAGGCGGCCAGCGCAGCGCCAGCTTCTTCGGCACGCCCGTCGCCAGGGTCCATCGGACGCAGGTCGCAACCCATCTTGGCGTCGTGAAGGACGAGCTCGCCGATAGCGAACTCGATCGGGCGGCTCTGGCCGGCGGCGTCGGGGTTCGGGTAGACCCAGTGCTTGCCCAAGACCTCGGTGTGACAGCAGTACACGGGGGTGTCGCCCCCGCCCTGAGGCCGATGTCGCCAGCCCCGGTCGGCGGTGATGGACGGCACTGCGTCGAAGATGGACCGCATCTCCGCCGTCGAAGCGCGCAGGTCGATTCCTTTGTGGTCCATCACCGGGCTCGTTGGCGCCGTGGCGTCCGCCAACATGTCGTCCTCGGAGATGGGGATGGAAGAAAAGATGATGTTGATGCCGCCGGGGAACGGGTATTTCACGTAGCCCTGCGTGCAGCTCGTGGGCTCGGTACCCCGGGCCATGATCGTGTCATGGGGTAGGGCGTCGGTGTCGGCCACCTTGACATGGAGATGGATCGAAGCCGCCGCGGCCACGGCATCAGCGAAGGGAAAGGCGGGGTCCAACATGGCCAGCACTTCGGCGGCCTCGGGCGCAGTCACCAGGCCGAGACCCTCGAAGAACCCGAGCGTCTCGGTGAACGACCGGCGATCCAGACCTTCGAGCACGTCCATGGCTTCCTCCGTTGGCAGGTGAGTTGGTGGGCCGTCGCGCCGTCTTGACGAGACGAGCCAACCTTGGCACACTCCGATTGGCATATCAATCCATCTTCATACTGGGGGTTCGGCGATGGCAGCAGGTGTCGATCAGATCGGAGCCCGGCTGGACCGGTTGCGCTGGAGCTCCGCCCATCAGGGCATCCTCCTGGCCCTCGGCGCGGGGTGGCTGTTCGACTCCCTGGAAGTTTCGCTCTTCGGCAGCGCGGTCGGACCTCTGGGCGACCACTTCCATGCCAGCACAACCCAGCGCGACGCGGTGCTGGCCGTGTGGTTGGGTGGCATTCTGGTCGGCGCCCTGGTGGGCGGTCGCCTGGCCG
Source organism: Actinomycetota bacterium (assembly GCA_030945745.1). Lineage (GTDB taxonomy): Bacteria > Actinomycetota > Acidimicrobiia > Acidimicrobiales > Palsa-688 > JALZAH01. Next base: position 27,518 of record JALYZO010000094.1, on the reverse strand, counting down.
ACCGCTTCGGACGGCGGAAACTGTTCGTCCTGACGCTGCTGTGGTACGCGTTCTTCACGGTCCTCACCGGCCTTTCCCCGAACCTGAGCTCGGTCTACGTCTTTCGAGCGCTGGCGGCTCTCGGGGTAGGCGCCGAGTACGCCATCATCAACTCGGCCATCGCCGAATTCATGCCGGCGCGGGTTCGAGGCAAGGCAAATGCTGCGGTGATGCAGTTCTGGCCGGCCGGCGCGATCCTGGCGGGCCTCGCTGCCTACTTCGTGCTCAACACGCTGGCGTTGCCCAACACCTCGTCGTGGCGCTACATCTTCAGCATCGGGGGCCTGACCGCTCTGGTCGTGCTGTTCTTTCGCCGCAAGCTGCCCGAGTCGCCGCGGTGGCTGGTCAGCCAAGGCCGCATCGAGGAGGCCGAGGGCATCGTTGCCCGTCTCGAGGCCGCTGCGAGCGTGGATGGCACGTTGGTGACCGCTTCGCAGATCGAGCGAAGCTGTCCATCGTTCGGACAGGCAATCACCGAACTGGTGCAGCGCTACCCGGGTCGACTGGCGCTCGGCTGCCTGCTCGACCTGGCCGAGGCCTTCGGCTACTACGGCATCTTTGCCCTCATGTCGGTCGTGGTCCTGCCCAAGGTGTCCATCTCCCAAGCCAACATCCCGTTCTTCTACATCGTGGGCAACGTTGGGGCGCTGGCCGGGGGCATCGCCATGACCCTGGTCTTTGACAGACTGGGGCGCCACCGAACCATCATCCTCTTCTACTCTCTGGCCGCCGGCGGGGTCGCTCTGCTTGCCGGCGCCACCGCAGCAGGCAGTGCCGTCCTGGTGACCGTTGCGTTCGTGGTCTCCAACGGGCTGGCCACAGGGGCGTGGACCTCCGCCTACCCCACCTTCACCGAACTGTTCCCCACCCACCTTCGTGGAGCCGGCGTCGGAACGTCCGTAGCGGTGGGCCGTATCGGGGCAATCGTCGGGACGCTGGAACTGCCGAACATCGCCACCAGCCTGGGCGCCACCGCCTCGTACCTTCTTGTCATCATGTTCTGGCTGGTCGGGGTGGTGGCGATGATCGTCTACCGCCGCTCCGGCGGTGTCGAGGCTGCGGGTTGCTCGCTGGAAACCGTTACCGACAAGGCGATGACCACGGCCCGGGCCGCCTGATCGATGGAGCGGATCGCGGTCTTCGGGGGGCCGTACTCGAACCCTTATGCCCTGCGGGCGATGCTCGACGATGCCCGAGGGCGGGGATGTGAGCGCATCTTCTGCCTGGGCGACCTCGGTGGTTTCGGCGCCGAGCCCGAGGCGCTGTGGGAGCTGCTCATGACCGGCGGCGTGGCATGCATCGCCGGCAACTATGACGTGGCCATCGGCAGCGGCGACCCGGATTGCGGTTGCGGCTACCGCGACTCCCGTGACAACGAGTTCGCCCAGATCGCCTACGACTACACCCGGGCCCATACCAGCGCCGAGTTTGCCGCCTGGATGCGAACGCTGCCGACGGAGATGCGCTTACGCATCGACGGCGTCGCTCTCCATCTGGTTCACGGTTCGCCTCTCGGCCTCAACGACTTCTTCTGGGAGTCGCTGACCGAGGCTGATGCCGCCGCCCGGGTAGCGGCCAGCCCGGCGGACGTGGTGGCGTGCACCCACAGCGGGCTGCCCTGGCAACGTCGGCTCGGCCCCACCTTGGTCGTCAATGTGGGCGTCCTTGGCCGCCCTGCAAACGATGGACGCCGGGAGGTGTGGTACTCGGTGATCGACCTCGACAACGGAGAGGCCCGTTGTGAGCTGGTGCCGCTGAGCTATGACTGGGCCGCCCATGCCACCTCCATGCGCAGCGCCGGGCTCCCCGAGGCGTTCGTCGAGACGATCGAAACCGGTTGGTGGACGAGTTGTCTGCAAGTGCTTCCGCCCTTCGAGCGGTCCCGGGGCCGTTTCCAGCTCTACCGCTCCGAGTTGGCCCCCGGTGACGACCATGACGGCCTGGGCCCGGGATCCGTCAACGAAGCGCCTCTTGAGCAGCCCGAGCGCCCGGTGGTCGCCCTGTTCGGTACGGCCCTGTTCCCTCGGCGCCTGTGGATGCTCGACGCAGCGGTGACCGGGAACGACCTGGCCGCCCTTCGCACGTTGGCGACCAAGGAGGGTTTCGTGGAGATCCGCACGTCTGGCGCCGAGGAGGAGTCGGCGGGGAACCAAAGGATCGCCAGCGGCGGTCCGGAGCTGACCCTCGGCAGCGATGGCTGGTATTGGGATCCGACCATGGACCACCATGTTGCCGGCGTGGACGTGGCCATGGGCGAGGTGAAGCGGTTGGTGGTGGAGCAGGTCCTCACCCAGGCCCAGTCCGATGGCCGCCTGCCCCGCAGCTACGGGTGTGTGGTGCGCGGTGGTACTTGACGGCGGAGATGAGCTCTGGGACAGTGCAGTCGTGATGGCCGAGTCGGTGGCGGGGAGCCGTCTCCTTGACGACGTGCTTGCGCTCACGCGCGCCCTCGCCGATCCCAATCGGTTGAAGATCTTCTTCGCCCTTCGTGTCACCGAGCGGTGCGTCAGTGACCTGGTGGCCAGCCAGGACCTGGCGCAGTCACTGGTCAGCCACCACCTGACCGTGCTCCTGCGGGCCGGACTGGTCCAGGCCCGGTGGGCCGACGGCTTCAAGCTGTACGCACTCAATCCCGCCGGCCTGGCCGCTGCGAGAGCACTGGCCATGCAATTCCTCGATCCTGCGTCGGTGAACCCGCATGCCCTTCCGGGCGGCAACGCCGACTGTTGCCGGTAGCAGCCTGATCATGGACCCATGTCCCCGCTGATCCTCAGCTTGGTCCTGGTCGCCGGCGGGTTCGTGGTGGCTGCCGTGGTGGTGGCCGCCGTCGCCTGGAAGGTCCCCGGAGCCGATGAGGCTCTGGTGGTCACCGGATGGCGCCCGAGGGTTGTGCGCAGCCGGGGCACGTTCGTGTGGCCTCTGGGGGAACGGGCGGCGCGGGTCGACCTCAGCCTCCACGACCTGACGATCGACGTCGACCTGGCCTCGGCCGAGGGCATCGCCCTGCGGTTGTTCCTCGATGGTTCCTGGCAGGTCCGGGGGGAGGACCGGTCCATCGGCGAGGCCGCCCGGCACTTCGTTCGCCGCCCCGATCTGGCTGCCCGCCAGGTCGGCGGGTCGGTGGCGTCGGGCGTGCGCGCCGCGGTCGGTGCCCTTCCCGCCGCCGCCCTGCTCGACGGGGGAGTGGCCGCTGGCCTGGCTGAGCTCCTCGCCGTTGCCGTGGCCGCTGACCTCGATCCGCTCGGCCTGACGATGATCTCCCTCGACGTCACCGGCATCGACGACACCGCCGGATATCTGGGGGACCTGGCCCGCCCACAGCTGGCCCGGGCGGCCAGCGCGGCGCGCATCGCCGCCGCTCAGGCCGACGCCGGCGCCGTCGAAGCGGAGCAGCGGGCCCGAGCGGTCCGGGACCGGGCGGGGGTCGTTAATGCTCCCGGGATCGCCCGGTCAGTGTCGTGACCGCCGACGCCGGGTCCGTGGCCACGGCGCTGGACCGGACCGTCGAGGATCGGCTGGCCTCGTTCGGGGCGTTGAGTGACCTCACCTCCCAGTTGGCGCTGTCCTACCTGGAGCGGATCCGTCACCCGATCAAGGCGTTGACGTTCGAGAGCGGGGTTTCCCTCACCGCCCGCGGCTATCTGGCCCACATGGCCGTCGAGGACGACCCGGTCCGCTTCGGCGCCGGCGCTGAGGTCCCCATCATCGGCACCCTCCCCGATCTGCGCAAGGGCCGTCCGCCTCAGGATCTGCTGAACCGGGTGATCAAGGCCACGCGGCGGGGCTTCGAGCAGATCCGGGCCGTACCCGAGGGTGTATGGGCGGGCTACGTCCTGTGCGTGGCCGGGCACACCCACGCCGGGGGTGACCCCGGCGATCTGCTCGACCCGTCGGTGGTCGACAGCCTGGTCCGCTTCGGCTGGGTCCTCCGTCAGGTGGATCTGCGTTACGGGCTCATCCCGGGCTGACCTCGTCGCCGGGGGTGCGGCGGTCGGGCGGAAGGGGGCTCGGCAAGGTCCGGGTGTGACCTCCACCGACCCCACGAGCCTGTTGCGTTGCCACACCCGCCGCCTGGCCGAGACCGTGCGTGCGGGCGACGAACCGGCATCGGGAGCCCTCCGCCCGACGCCGACGCCGCTGCCCGTGTGCGTGGCATCGTGCGGTGGGATCACCGAAGAGCTGTTGAGTGCCGTGCTCACCCACAACCAGGCCCTCGACACCCTGGAGTCGGTGGTGGGGCCGGTGCGGGGACGGCCCGGCTCGCCCGGCGACGCGGTGACCGACGCTCTGGAGGGCGCCTACCAGGCCTCCGACGCGGCCCACGACGCCGTCCGCCAAGCGTTGCGATGGGCGCAGGACGCCGCACGGCTCCAGCGCGACGCCGTGCGGGTCGCCCATCTGGCGGCGATGATCGCCGTCGGAACGCCGCCGACCACGGTCGGCACCGGAGGTCCCCGGGCAGCCCGAGCCTGGAGCTGATGCAACCCGTCAGGCGTCGATGCTGCCGAGCTCGTAGCGGTAGATGTTGGTGTCCCGGAGCTGGAACCCGATCCGCCGGTACAGCCTGTTGGCTGCCTCCCGGGACGGTCGCGACGTCAGCTCGACCGTCCGGGCGCCGGCCTGGCGGGCCAGGTCGAGGGCGAAGCGGCTGAGGGCCTCCCCTCCCCCCTGACCCCGGACCGAGTCGTCGACGATGACGTCCTCGATCCAGGCCCGGACGCCCGAGGGGATCCGGAACACCGCAACGGTCAGCGTGCCCACGATCGGCCCGTCGTCGCCGACGCGGGCCACCAGCAGTCGGGTGCAGGGCGAGGCGACCAGGTCCGCCAGGGCAGCGACGTCCGGCGCCAGCGCCGACCTCGACAGCTGGGGGAGTAGCTGCGCCATGGCGCTCACCACCTCGTCGGTGACGGCGTGGACCTCGGAGATCTGCAGCACGCCCGGAACGTAGCGGCCCGGCGGCCACCCCGCCAGGGTCAGCTCCCCCGCCCGGCTAGGCGGGCGGATGGCGTGCACCTCAGTAGCTGGGGTCCTCCCACCAGGGGAACACGCCCGGCAGGTCTCGGCTCACCTTCAGGTTCCAGGAGGCGGGCCGTTTCTCCAGGAACGCCAGGACTCCCTCGGCGGCATCGGCCATCGACCCGGTCTCGGCGATGGCCTGCGAGTCGACGCGGTGGGCGGCCATGGGGTGGTCGGCGGCCTGCATCCGCCACAGCATCTGGCGGGTGAGGGCGGCGGACACTGGCCCTACGTTGGCGGCCATCTCCGCGGCCAGGGCCCGGGCCGCGGGCAGGAGATCGCCGCCGGCGACGACGGAGCGGACCAGGCCCCCGGCCAGGGCCTCATCGGTCCCGAACACCCGAGCCGTCAGGCACCACTCCAGGGCCTGGCTGATCCCGACCACCTTGGGCAGAAACCAGCTGGCGGCGGCGTCGGGGACGATCCCCCGGGCGGCGAAGACGAAGCCCATCCTGGCCCCTTCGGCGATGAGACGGACGTCCATGGGCAGGGTGATCGACGCGCCGAACCCCACGGCCGGCCCATTGATGGCGGCGATGACCGGCTTGAGGCACTCGAAGATCCGCAGGGTGACCAGCCCGCCCGTGTCGCGAGGAGCTCGGCCTCCCTCGCCCGAGATCCCTTGTGCGCCGAAGTTGAACGTGTCACCCCCCTGGCCCAGGTCCGCTCCGGCGCAGAACGCCCGACCCTCTCCCGTGACCACGACAGCGCGGATGGCGTCGTCGGCATCGATGTGGTCGAAGGCGGCGAGGCACTCGGTGCCCATGGTCGCCGTGAACGCATTGAGCCGCTCGGGTCGGTTCAGGGACAGGGTGGCCACGCCGGCGTCGACATCGAGGCGGAGGGTCTGGAACTCGGGCATGGCCAGATCGTAGGGCCCGGAGGGTCACCGGAGCCGATGACCGCAAGGCGCGACCGACCGGTACCGTGCCACCGTGGGGATCGAGCGGCCCAGCCAGGAGCTTGGTCAGGGACGTCTGCGCCGCCGGCTCCTGCTCATGGCCATCGGGGTCGCCAGTGCGGTGTCCATCGTTGCGGTGTCCGTCGCCGCCACCGGGCTCCGACACGGCGGGACGGTGGCAAGCACCGGCGGATCGCGCGGGACCGAGTTGGCCACCGCCGGTTCCGCCCGGTCCTCTTCGCCCACGCCGCACGCAGCCTCGTTCGGCCTGCCCGCCCTCGGCGGCTCGCAATCCGTGGCGACCACCGAGCCCGGCCTCGACGATGTCGGCGACCCGTTCGTGCTCACCGTGCCCGCCGGCGTGGGGGGGAACCCGCAGGTCAGCTACGTCCTGTACTGGACGACGGACTGGAACTCGAATGTGCCCACCGCGGTGTCGAGCGACCTGGTCCACTGGCACCGGGTGGCCGATTCGTTGCCCAAGCTGCCATCGTGGGCCTTCCCGTCGGCGACCATGACGTGGGGGCCGACGGTGCACCGGGTGGGGGCGACGTGGGTGCTGTACTTCAGCACCGAGGATGCGGCGAGCCGCCTGGAGTGCCTGGGGCGGGCCACGTCGAGCAGTCCGACGGGCCCGTTCACCGACACGTCGTCAGCCCCGCTGGTGTGCCAGACGGCCCTCGGCGGCGACATCGATCCGAGTGTCGTCACCGAGCCCTCCGGGGCGTCGGCGCTGCTGTGGAAGAACGACGGCAACGCCACCGGGTCCCCGGTGAGCCTGTGGGAGCAGCCCCTGGCCGCCGACGGCCTGTCGGTGACCGGGTCGCCCACCACCCTGCTGGGCGCCGACCAGGCCTGGGAGCACAACATCGTCGAGGGCCCTGTCATGCTGGCCGCCAGCAAGGGCGGGTGGTGGTTGTTCTACTCGGGTGGGACCTGGCAGTCCAACACCTACGACACCGGGGTGGCGTGGTGCGCCACGGTGGCCGGCCCGTGCCGGAAGGCGAGCACCGCGCCCCTGTTGGCCAGCACCCCGACGGCCGTGTCCCCCGGGGGCTTCGACACCTTCGTCGACGCCCACGGCAGGCTGTGGGCGTCCTACTCGGCCTTCCCCGAGGCTCCGCCCAATGCCCGGGCGGCCATGGCAGAGAGCCGGGTCCTGGAGATCGCCCCCGTCCTCTCCCACTGAGCTACCTCGGCACCATGACCATCCGATCTCGTCCGCAAGGCGGTGCGGGCCTGGCTGGCCGACGGCGTGGAAGCCCTGCTGGACCGGGCGCTGTGCGTGGCCACGGGCTGCTGATCCAGCTCCCAGGCTCGTCTCATCGAATTTGGCGTATGGAGTGACTGGTGCCCCAGCTACGGTCTGCGGTAACGATGGCTGCGTCCAGGCGTTGTCCCAGCGCCAGGCACAGCCGGTCGGCGAGCGACAGGCCACTGCCGGGCACCCAGCTGAGGGCGGCATGCTCGGCGTCGTCGACCGTGACCGGTTCGAGGCAGAGGCCGTAGCTCGTGAGCAGCGCCCGGGCGAGTCGCCAATCGCCACCGTGCCCACGCACCTTCTGGGCGACCTCTGCCCAGTTCGCCGTGCCGCACGCGCCGCCGGATTGGAGGCACTCTTCGACGACGTCGGAACCGTCCTCCCCTTGGAGGTAGGCCAGCAATGCGGACGCGTCGAGGACGGTCACGGGGCGTCTTCGATAGTTGCCTGACGTCGTCGGTCGCCGAGCAACTCACCGACCAGGTCCAGCCCGGCGAGGTCAGCTCGGACGAGTGACCTCAGTTGCTCTCGGCTGACCAGCACCACACCTCCCGGTGTGTGCAGCAGCACCAGGGGCGTTCCCTCGGTGAGGCCTGCCTTGCTGCGCAACTCGGCGGGAACGACCAGCCGACCTCGATCACCCATTCTCACCAGGTATGTCCCCTCCATGTTCCGAGAGTACCACCGACGCTACCCATGTGGGATCTCAGCGATCGGCCTCGGGGGTGACGTAGCGCATCGGCTCGTTGTTGTTCGGCGGCCGGAGCGACGCCCAGCAGGTGGGTCAGGAGGCGCCGGGCGGGACCGACCCCGGCGCCGTCGTCGTCGGGGACCGGACCGATCAGTCGACTCCGTGCAGGTGGGCTTGGAGCTCGCTGCGGGTGGCGTCGTCGAGGACGGCGGCGCCGGTCAGCAGGGTGGGGGCCACGCGCCGCAGGACCCGGCGGTATTCGGGGCCGAGGGCTACGTTGAGGCAGCGCAGTGGCCGCCCGTCGCTGGCCGTCGGCGGGGGGGTGACGCCCTGCCAACGCTGCACGCCGTGGGTGCGGTGGGGGCCGGCGTCTTCCTGGAGGAGCTGCAGGGCCGGGACCCGGCGCCGAGCGGTCACGAAGCTGGCAGCAGCCACCCGACCAAGGTCGACTGGATGTTGGCGACCCACCGGCAGGCGGACCTGCAGGGAGTCGCCGGCGACGCGCAGGACGCTGTGGCCCACCACCCAGGCCAGCGTGAACGAGACGGTGAGGATGAACGCGGCCGCAATCGCCCCGCCGAGCAGGTCGCTGGCCTTGCCGGCGACCCCACCGATGATCAGGCAGACAACCGCCAGGGCCAGGCCCAAGAAGCGCACCACGGTGATGTCGGCCGTCCGCACCACCAGACCGCTGGCGGCGTCCTCGAGGACCATGGGTTGGCGGAGGAACCTCCACCGGTCTGGTCGTGCGGACGGTGCCCGGTCAGGGGTGCCGGCGGCCGACCCCGGTGCCGGCGCCGGGAGGTGGGCGGCAACGTCGGCGTGGTGCTGGCAGTCTGCGATGGAGCGGGCGTCGAGTCCCTGGTTGTTGCGGTGATCGGGGTCGGCGCCTTCGTCGAGGAGCACCCGGACGGCCTCGGCGTGGCCGAAGTGGGTGGCGAGGGTCAGGGCCGTGTCGCCCCGCTCGTCGACGGTGTCGAGCCGAGCGCCGTGATCGAGGAGGTGGCGCAGGGTGACCACCTCCCCTCGTGATGCGGCGGCCATCACCGCGGTGCGACCAAGGTCGGCGGTCTGGCCCAGGTCGGCGCCCCGTGCCATCAGGTCGTCGAGCAGGGCGGTGGCTCCCACACCGGCCGCCGAGATGAGGGCCGTGACCCCACCCTCGCGGACCGTCTCGGGTAGCGGGTCCGTCTCGGCCACAGCTATCGATGAGGCCGCGTCGTGGACCAGCTGGCTGGCGGGGGCGGCCAGGTGGGACCCACCTTCGGTGCTCAGGTAGATGACCCGTGAGCGGGCCACGACGCCCTGGACCTCTTCAGCCAGGCGTTCGATGGTGACCCATGCGGACAGCCGGCGATCGAAGGGCGAGATGAGGATCCCCCCGTCGTCGGCCACGTGCACGTAGAGGTCGCCCGGCTGGAGGGATCCGCTCACGTCCAAGACGATAGGCCCCTCGCCTGTCTCTGCGGCTGGGGGACGCTCAGTGGCTGGGGGACGCTCAGTGGCTGGGGACGTCGAGGCCCGGGCCCCCATGCATCCGGAGTTCGAGAACCGGGCGAAGTAGGGCCGCCTTCGGGTCAGCCCGGCGACGCCAGGCCGCCGGCGCGGGCCGGCTGGCACGCCGGGCACCAGTACACCGATCGGGCCTGGCGCCCCAGGATCCCCCGTGCGACCGTCGTCCCGCAGCGCCGGCAGGCCCTGCCGTCGCGCCGGTAGACCCACGGCCGGTCGACGCCGGCGTCGAAGTCCCGGCCGACGGGGCTGCCAGAAGGGCCGGTGGCGTTGCGTGCCATGATCCTCGACGCGGTGGCCACCAGGGCATCGATGGTGGCGGCCCCGGCGGTGGTCGACGGTGCCCACGGGTGCACACCACAGAGGAACAGCGTCTCGCAGCGGTAGATGTTGCCGATCCCGGCCACCACCTGCTGGTCGAGGAGCAGCTCGCCGATGGTGGGGGAGGCCTCGGCGCGGGCTCGAGCCCGGGCCCGCACAACGTCGGGCACCAGCGTCGCGGGCCGCAACACGTCAGGGCCGAGGCGGCGCAACGAGGGGTGGGTTCGCTCATCGTGGGTATCGAGCAGCTCGATGACCGGGGCGTTGAAGCAGACGGCGGTGCGGTTGCCGGCCTCGAGGACCAGCCGGGCCTGCCCCGCCGGGCGGCGCCAACGTTCCCCGGTCGGGTACACGTGCCACGAACCAGTCATCCGCATGTGGCTGTGGAGGACCACATCGCCGGAGAAGCGGATGAGCAGGTGCTTGCCCTGGGCCTCCACGGCGTCGACGGTGCGCCCGACGAGACGTCGGGCGTCGAGGCCGCCAACCCCGCTGCGGGCGGCGGTGATGGTCCGCCCGCCCAGCCAGCGGCGCAGCGACGTGGCGCTGCGATAGATGGTGTCGCCTTCGGGCACGACCCGGGTCCGCTCAGGCCCCGTAGCGGATGAGGCCCTTGGGGGTGGGGGTGAAGGCGGCGCTGCGGAGGGCTTCTTCGAGCTCGGAGGGGTAGCGCTGCAGGGCCAGGCGGTGCCAACGGCCGGCCGCCACGAGGGCGCCGAGGGCGCCGACGGCGCGTTCCTCCCAGCTGCCGTCGAAGTCCCGCTGGGCCACGAGCCCCTTGCCGCCCCGCTCCAGGTACAGGCTGAGCTGCCCGTCGACCACGACGACATAGGCACCTGCCACCCGCGTCGGGCCCTTGCTCGGCCACGGCACGCTGAGGCCGTAGACGTTGGCCGGGTCGGTGGCGGCCAGCACCAGCACCGTCCCGTCCACCCCGGCAGCCGGCGGCGGGGTGGAGTGGTCGACGCCGAGCCGGGACACCGTGGCCGTCGGCTCCCGGGCCGCCCGGAGGCGGTCGACCGCTCCGGGGAGGGCGAACTGGGCGCCGCCCATCCCGGCGACGAAGTAGCCGCGGCGGATCCGCCCGGACTCCTCCATGGCCCGGAGCACGGGGTACACACCGGCGAAGCCGCCGGGCACGCCTTCGCCGCGCACCCCCTCGCGGGTGAGCACGCCGTGGCGCTCCAGGAGCAGGCCGGCGACCGCCACCCCGGACTCGGTGGCCCGGCCGACCGGGCCGAGCTCCCGCTCCACCAGCGACCAGCGGCCCTGGCCCCGCGGCGGGCCCAGGGCACTGAGCGAGCCCAGCCGGGGACGGGGGCGCGACCCCGAGCCGGCGGAGCCCAGACCGGGACCGCCGGCGAGATCCCCGGCCGCGGCGTGGCGCCGCCGCCCCCCCCGTCGCCCCGGCGACGATCGGGAATCTGCGACGGTGGCACGCACCGCGGCCCAGGCATCGCCGGTGACCTCCCCGGCCCACACCAGGTCCCACAGCGCCTCGAGGACGCCGGTGTCGGTGACCCCCGGGGTTCCCAGCTCCCGGAAGAAGCAGGCTCCACGGGCGGCCAGCACGGTACGGAGGTGGTCCCGGACCACCTCCGCAGGGTCCTCCGCCGCCCGGACGGCAAGTGCAGCCGCCGGCGCCCCGCTGGCCACGCCGGTGGCTTCCAGGCCCGGCCCGAACCCCAGGCGGGGCAGGATGAGCGGCGCCTGGTCCCGGGTGGCCAGCACCACCCGCCCGTCGTCGCGCCCCAGGGAACCGGCCCCCACCCACAGGATCTCGCCAGCGCCCAGCAACTCGTCGAGCATCCGGGGCTGGTACCCGCCGACCCGGCTGGCCAGCACGTCTGCCTCGATCACGCTGGCCGGGACGGCCACACCCTGAAGCTGGCCGATCACCTCGTAGAGGCGGTCCAGCCCGCCGCCGTGGGGGCGGACACCCACCGGGGCGACACCCTGCCAGGCAGGCACGAAGCGGGCCAGCACGGACGCATCGGCCGGTGCCACCTCCTTGCGCAGCACCGCCAGGGAACGTTGCCGGACGATGCGCAGCACATCGGTGTCGCACCACTCATCGGACCCGTTGCCGCCGGGGCGGAACGCCCCCCGCTCCAGGCGCCCCTCCCCGGCCAGGGCAGCGAGCACGGGGGCGACGGCGGAGGGGGCCAGGCCGAAGCGGGCGGCCGGCAGGTCCACGGTGAACGGCCCATGGGTCCTGGCCCACCGCCGGACGAGCTGCACCAGCGCGTCGGCGACGGGGGCCACGAACGCGTCGGGCAACCCGGCAGGGACGGCGGTGCCCAGCCCGTCGGCGTAGCGACCGGCGTCCTCGGCGGCGATGAGGCGTTCCTCGCCGGCGATGCGCACCAGCACCGCCCGCCGCGACGCCACCAGGTCGGCGACCGCCCGAGGGCCCACCCCCGGCTGGGAGCGGGCCGCCAGCTCCGCAGGGCTCAGGTCACCCAGGCGGCGCAGCAGGTCGGCGGCGTCGTCGGCCCCTCGGGCCCAGCGGCGCTCGTCGAGGGCGGCCAGCTCGGCCTCCAACCCTTCCAGGACCCCCAGATCCAAGAGGTCCCGCAGCTCGTCGGAGCCCAGCAGCTCGGCCAGCATGCGGCGGTCCAGGGTGAGGGCCTGGGCCCGCCGCTCGGCCAGCGGGGCGTCGCCCTCGTACATGAACTGGGCGACGTAGGAGAAGGCCAGCGCAGCGGCGAAGGGGGAGGGAGCGGCCAACTCCACCGAAGCCACCCGGACCCGGCGGGAGGCGATGTCGCCCAGCAGGCTCCGCAGCGCCGGTAGGTCGAACGCATCGCGGAGACATTCCCTGTAGGTCTCCAGGATGATCGGGAACGAGCCGTACTTCGAGGCCACGGCCAACAGGTCGGCGGCCCGCTGACGCAGCTGCCACAGGGGGGTGCGAGCCCCGGGGCGGCGGCGGGGGAGGAGCAGTGACCGGGCGGCGTTCTCCCGGAACCGGGCTGCGAACAGCGCCGAGCTCCCGGTGGCCGCCACCACCAGGTCCTCGATCTCGTCGGGGTCGATCAGGACCAGGTCGGCGGGGGGCACCTCCTCGGCCTCGGGGAGCCGGACGATGATGCCGTCGTCGGACCAGATGGCGGAGACCTCCACCCCCAGGCGAGCCCGGATCTTGGCTTCGATGGCCATCGACCACGGGGCGTGGACCCGGGCACCGAAGGGGGACAGCACCGCCACCCGCCAGTCGCCCAGCTCGTCGCGGAACCGTTCGATGACGATCTGGCGATCGGTGGGCAACAGGCCGCCGGTGGCGTCGAGCTCCTCGGCGACGTAGGCCCGCAGGTTGCGCACGGCCAAAGGGTCGAGGTCATGGGCGTCGGCCAGTGCGGCATCGCTGAGCTGGTCGAGCGTCCTGGTGAACGCCCCGACGGCCACCCCCAGCTCGTAGGGCCGGCCCAGCACGTCGCCGTGCCAGAACGGCATCTTGCCGGGGATGCCCGGGGCGGGGACGACGATCACCCGGTCGCGGGTGATGTCGGTGATCCGCCACGTCGTCGCCCCCAGCAGGAACGTCTCGCCCACCCGGGACTCGTAGACCATCTCCTCGTCGAGCTCGCCGACGCGACCGCCTTCGGGGGTGAAGACGCCGTAGAGGCCCCGGTCGGGGATGGTGCCACCGGAGGTCACGGCCAGCATCCGGGCTCCGGGGCGCGCCGCCAGCGTCCCGGCCAGGCGGTCCCAGGTCAGGCGGGGGCGCAGCTCGGCGAACTCGTCGGAGGGGTAGCGCCCGGCGAGCATGTCGAGCACACCCTCGAACGCCTCGGTGGACAGCTCGGTGAAGGGGTAGGCCCGCCGGACGGTGGCGGCCACCGTGGCGGCGTCGACCGGTTCGTCGGCGGCGGCAGCGATGGCCACGATCTGCTGGGCGACCACGTCGAGGGGGTTGCGGGGGACGCGGGTCTCCTCCACCGCCCCGGCGTGCATGCGCTCGGCGACGACGGCGGCCACCAAAAGGTCATGGCGGAACTTGGGGAACATCCTCCCGACCGACGGTTGGCCCACCTGGTGGCCGGCTCGCCCGATGCGCTGCAGGCCCGACGCCACCGACGTCGGCGCCTCGACCTGGATGACCAGGTCGATGGCGCCCATGTCGATCCCCAGCTCCAGGCTGGAGGTGGCCACCAGGGCGGGTATGCGCCCGGCCTTGAGGGCGTCCTCGATCTCCAGGCGCTGCTCGCGGGCGATGGAGCCGTGATGGGCCCGGACCAGGTCGGCGGGGGCGCCGGCGCCGTGGTAGGCGGTACCGCCGGAGGTGTAGCGGAACGGGTCCTGCTCATCAGGGCTGCCGTTCTCGGCGGCGGCCAGCTCGTTGAGCCGGGCGGCCAGGCGTTCGGCCAGGCGGCGGGAGTTGACGAAGATCAGCGTCGAGCGGTGCGCCCGGATCAGCTCCAGCAGCTTGGGGTAGATGGCCGGCCAGATCGACGAGCGGACCTCCGGCTCGCCGGCCGCTGCCCCCCGCATGACCAGGTCCTCGTCGTCGTCGGCTGTTGACGCCGGCCGGCCCACCTCGCCCATGTCCTCCACCGGCACCACGATCGACAGCTCCAGGACCTTGCGGACCCCGGCGTCGACGATGGTCACCGTCCGCGGCGTCATCCCCGGCAGCCCTGCCCTCGCCACTCGGGGGCCGCCATCGTCAGCTGGACGGTTATCGACGTCAGGGTGCGATAACCGTCCAGCTGTCGCGTCGGGGCGCTGGACGGCCGGCGTGGCACCGCCCAGGAACCGGGCCAGCTCGTCGAGGGGTCGCTGCGTCGCCGACAGCCCGATGCGCTGGAACGGGGCGTCGACGGCGTCCTCGAGACGTTCGAGGGACAGGGCCAGGTGAGCGCCGCGCTTGGTGGCGGCCATGGCGTGGATCTCGTCGATGATGACGTGCTCGACACCAGCCAGGATCGAGGAGGCCTTCGACGTCAGCAGCAGGTACAGCGACTCGGGGGTGGTGATCAAGATGTCGGGCGGCCGCCGGACCATCGTCCGTCGCTCGTCGGCGGGGGTGTCGCCTGTCCTGGTCGCCACCCGGATCTCGGGTACCTCGACGCCCAGGCGGGCCGCCTCCCGGGCGATGCCGGTCAGGGGGGCCCGCAGGTTGCGCTCCACGTCGTAGGTCAGTGCCTTGAGAGGGCTGACATAGAGCACCCGGCACGACCGCTCCTTGCGGGGCTGGGTGATCAGGCGATCCAGGGCCCACAGGAAGGCGGCCAGGGTCTTGCCCGAACCGGTAGGGGCCAGGATGAGCGTGTGCTCCCCCCGGCCGATGGCATCCCATCCCTGGCTCTGGGCAGCCGTCGGGGCGCTGAACGCTCCTTCGAACCAGGCTCGGGTGGGGGGCGACATCTCCACGGTCCAGAGCGTACGGGGCCGCTGAGACGTCCGGGCTGGCCTCTGCTGTTCATCCACCTGTTACAGACGCCACACACGGTGGAAACCGATCTCCCGGTACGGTGGTTCCCAGGGAGTTGCAGGCTGGCGGGCGCCCCCCCTGTCCGCTGGCCTCCTCCCCCCTCTCTTCACCTCGTGGAGTCGCTCACCTGGTGGACACCGTGAAGAAGTCCCGGGACTCCCGGGTCGGTCCCAGGTAGCGGGTGGCGCGGCGCTGCATCTGCGGGTACAGCTTGGAGGCGTCGACCTGGGAGGGATCCTTGGCATTGGGGTGGTTGAACAGGTTGAAGGTGACCCACTCGGGGTTGATGTCGAGCGTCATGGCCCGGACCGCCCCAGCCCGTTGCAGCGACTCCGCCAGGGTCTTGGCTGTCAGCGCCGGGCCTGCCACGTAGATCAGGGCGCCGGTAGCGGTGACGCCGATGCCGGATCGGGCCACGACGGTGCTGGCCCCGAGCGTTGCGCCCCAGATCCTGCTGTCGTGGTAGGTGGCGTCGGGGGCGGGCTGCCCGTTGTCAACGAGAGGAACCAGGTTCTGCAGCACCGATCGCACGTCTGGGCTCATGGTCACCTCGGAGCCCCACGCTCCGATGTTGACCCGACCGTCGTTGTAGACGACGACCGATGCCGCCCCCGGCCGCAGAGGCACGGCCGTGCGGCCGTCGAGATAGAAGCCGCCCTGGGCATCGCTGAAGCGGAAGCCACCGTTGAACGCCCCCACCGCGGCGGCCGCGGCGCCCCCGGCCAGGTCCGGCTGCTGGCTCCACGCGCCACCCGGTTCCTGGCTGCCGGGGACGAGTTGCACCCGCAGGGCGGTGGGGTCGATCCACACGGCCGTGGTGATCTGGCCGGTGTAGAGGGTGTCGGCCCGGTACTGCGCTGCGTACATGCCGGGGTGGCCATCGACGAGGGGTCCGGTGGGCTGCCATCGCCCCTCTCCGGCCAGCCCGGGGGTGACGACCAACGGCACCGGCGACGGTGGCGGCAGATGGGGGACCGGCGCGGGCTGCGCCAAGCTGTCGGTGGACGCCCGGGGCACGGTGTTGAGGGCCCGGAGGCGACCGCCGCGTGCGGGCACCTGCGACGAGTAGTACCAGCGCTCCAGGGGGTTGACGACGATCCCGCCATGTTGGGCCCGCAGCCAGTCGGCCCACTTGGCCTTGAAGTTCGCATTCCCCGGCGTGGTCAGGGCTCCGACGACCGATGCCGACGCGAACAGGCCGACGAGGATGACCATGGTGGCGACCACTCGCAGCGGCCAACGCCGCGCTGGGCGGTGGTCGATGCTCACGGGTCGCACCCTGCCGGGCGGAGCCTGAAGGGATGCTGAACCTACGAGGGAAGGGCGACGACGATGCGGGCCCCGACCGCCCCGTCGGTGAAGTCCACCTTCCCCTGATGGCGCACCACGATGTCGCGGACGATGGCCAGACCCAGGCCGGCGCCCCCGGCGTCGTGGCTGCGCGACTCGTCGAGGCGGGTGAAGCGCTCGAAGACGACCTCCCGGTCGGCCGGCGGGATCCCCGGGCCGTCGTCGGCGACCACCAGCCGGGCCATCCCGTCGCCGCCTCGCTCCACCGTGACCACCACCTCGTGGCGGGCATGGCGGAGGGCGTTGTCCACCAGGTTGGCGACGATCTGGCGGGCTTGGAAGGCGCTGATCAAGGCGTGCACACCGGCGGTGACCTCGGTCCGGACGGTCACGGCGCCCGAGCTGTCCCGGGCGCCGGCATCCTCGGCGACGATGGTGCCCAGGTCGACCGGTTCGGTGGTGGGTGGACGAGGATCGGCTTCCAGGCGGGCCAGGGCCAGCAGCGAGGTGACCAGGCGCTCCATCCGGGCCTCGTCGAGGAGGATCTCACCGGCCGTGGCCGGCCAGTCGGTCGACGCCCCTCGGGCCAGGCCCACCTCGAGCTCGGTGCGGATGGCGGCCAACGGGCTGCGCAGCTCGTGGGAGGCGTCGGCGACGAAGCGACGTTGCTGCTCGGAGGACGTCTCGAGCCGGTCGAGCATCGAGTTCATGGTGCGGGCCAGGCGACCCACCTCGTCGTCGACCGCAGGATGAGGCACCCGCCGGTGCAGGTCGTGGTCGCTGATCTCCGACACCTCGGCGCGGATCGCCTCGATGGGGCGCAGGGCTCGGCCGACGATCACCCACGTCGTGGCCGCCACCAGGAGGAGCAGGAACGGCAACCCGACGGCCAGTCCCACGATCACCGTCTGCACGGCGGCGTCGGTGGCTTCGAGCGACACGGCGGTGAACACCGTCACCGGGCGACCACCCAATCGGCCGCCGAAGGCGACGAGCAGCGAGGGTCCGCCATCGGTGGCCGTGAGGGTCTGCACCCGGTGCACCACCCGACGGTCGCCGAGGGCGAGGAACGAGGCCACGGGCGGCTCGCCGGTGATGTTCGCCGATGCGGCGACGACGGCGTTGTGCTGGTCCACCACCTGGGAGAGCGTGGTCTCCTCGTTCGGCGAGGCGAGGACCGAAGGCAGGTGCCCGGAGGCGGCCAGGTTGGCGATGTCGGAAGCCTGGGTGATGGCGACGCTCTGGCGGTTGTGCTCCAGCGAGGTGCTCAGCACCGACACCAGCACCGCCCCACCGGCGGCCAGCGCCACGGCGACCACGGCGGTGGCGGCGATCGTTGTGCGGACCCGGACCGTGGCCAGGCGCCGGAGCCGGCGCCTAGGCACCGGCGCCGACCAGCTTGTAGCCGACCCCCCGAATGGTCTGGATGCTCTGGCAGTCGAAGGGGGCATCGATCTTGCGGCGGAGGGCGCTGACGTGGACCTCGACCAGGTTGGTCCCGCCCTCGAAGCTGAAGTCCCACAGGTGCTCGAGCATCTCGGACTTGGTGACCACCTCTCCCGCCCTTCGGAGCAGGTACTCGAGGACGCTGAACTCCTTGGCGGTCAGGTCGACGACCACCTCGCCGCGGCTGCAGCGGTGGGCCCCGGGATCCAGTCGCAGGTCACCGCAGGCAAGCACCGCCGGCCGTTCCGCGGCCCCGCGGCGCAGCAGGGCTCGCAGGCGGGCGACGAGGACGACGAAGGAGAATGGCTTCGTCAGGAAGTCGTCGGCCCCGGTGTCCAAGGCCTCGGCCTCGTCGAGCTCGCCGTCTTTGGCGGTGAGCATCAGGATCGGCGTCCAATTGCCGGCGTCGCGCAGGTTGCCGCAGAGCTGAAACCCGTTGACCCCCGGCAACATGATGTCGAGGACGATGGCGTCGTAGGGGTTCTCGCTGGCCAACCACCGTCCCTCGGTGCCATCCAGGGCGACGTCCACGGCGAAGCCTTCCGATTCCAGGCCCCGCTTCAGCGCCGATGCCAACCGCTTCTCGTCCTCGACCACCAAGACCTTCACACGATGGACTATGACCCGGCAAGCCTGAAGCTAACCTGAAGGGTGCCTGGGGAAGGGCCGGCGGCCCGCCCGCGTGCCCGCGCGCGCATCAGCCGCCGGTCCTGGACCCGACCACCTGGTTGATCACGTCGAGCATGGTGCCACCCGAGCCTGCCACCGGCGGGTAGAAGCCGACCTCGAGGTGCGGCCCCGTGGAGATCCCCACGATCCCGTTGCCGACCTCGCTGATCGGTTGCCCGGCCGCCACCTGGGCGCCGAGGGGGACCAGGTCCGGGCCGGCATGTCCGTAGTAGACGGTTCGCCCGGCCAGTGGCCCGCTGGTGATCAGCAGGACAGGGCAGTTCGGCCCGAAGCCGGAGACCCCTTCGCCGACGATGGTCCCCGAGCCCATGGCATACAGCGGCGTTCCCCCGGGGGCGCTGTAGTCAACGCCGTCGTCGATGCTTCCGCCGTGCACGTAGCGCGGGGGCAGGGGCAGCGCCACGCCGCTTGCCCGGACCACACAGGACGCCGGTGACGCCGCCGGGAGGCCGTGGGGCGGAACCACGATGTCGGCGCCGTGGGCCCGACCGAACCCGGCAAGGTCGGCGGAGAACACCGGCGCGATCCGAACGACACCGCTGTCTTGGGGGGCAGTGATCATCAGGCCGCCGCCGATGTAGATGCCCTCGTCCTGGATGTCGCTGGTGCCGAAGAAGACCAGGTCCCCCGGCCGAAGCTCCGCCAGCGGCACGGGCGCGGACCAGCCGTCCTGGTCGCCCGCCGTGGCGGGTGTGGTGATGCCGGCCTTCCCCCAGGCGAATCGCGTGAACCCGGCGCAGTCGAAGGTGTCTGGACCGCTGGCGCCTGCCACGAACCGCTTGCCCAACTCCGAAAAGGCCCAACTGAGCGCAGTCGCCGTCGTGGCCACCGGCGGCGGCGGCAACGCCGTGGGCACCGGCGGCGGCAACGTCGTGGGCACCGGCGGCCGCAACGTCGTGGGCACCGGCGGCCGCAATGCCGTGGGTGGGGCGGGCAACGAGTTGGCCTTGGCCACCGCCTGCGTGGCCTGGTTGGACAGCAGGGACTGCTCGGCGGCGATGTCCCTGGCCCGCAGCGGAGCCAGGACGGCCAGCATGTGTTGGAGCTGCACGCTCTGGGCGTTGGCCGCGGCGAACGCCTGCTCGGCCCGGCTGGCCGCCGCATGGGCAGCCGATTGTGCCATCCGGGCTGAGCGGGCGTCGGTGTCGGCGGCGGTCGCCGCCCGCCGATGGGCGGCGAGGATCCCCTCGGGGGACAGGGCCAACTGCACTCCAACGACCGCCGCGGCCACGTTGTCCGCCTGGGAGAGGTTGACGGTGGAAGGAGTGCGCAGGGGTCCGTTTGTGTACAGCAGCAGCGCCGCACGGCGCAAGGTTGCCTGGAGAGAGTTGGCGCCGGCTCGCTCGGCGTTGGCCACGGCGACCTTCGACACGGCGGCGGCATCCGCAGCCGCTGCGGCCGTCTGGGCGCGATCGGCGACAACCTTCTCCGCGGTGACCTTGCTGCTCAGGGTCGTGAGCACGCCCTGGATCGGGGTCTCGGCATTGAGCAGGGCGATGGAGCCGGCCAGAAGCGCGTTGGGATCCTGGCCGGCCGTGATCGACGTGCTCACCACGGGGACCGGCGGTGGTCCCACGGGCGCCGCAGCGCCAGCGGAGCTGGGCGCCGCCACGGCCTCGGCCCCGAGGCCGACGGCCGACGCCGCGCTGAGCGAGGCGGCCACAGCGAGGGCGAGGACCCGGGAGCACGCCGTGCCGCCGATCCTCTTCATGCTCATCCGATCTCCCCTGGCTTCCACGTGGCCCCGGCGACCCGGGACTCCGACGGTGCACCGTATCGAAGATGGAAGCCCACCGGGTTGACGAAGCCGACGGTCTCCACCCCTCGGTGGCCAGTAGCTTTCCCGCGCGTGGCGTCGCACCCCACCCGGTTGCAGGCTCGGGCTGCCGTCGTCTTCCTGACCAGTCTGGCGGTGATCGTCGCGGGCTGCTACGGAAGCGCTGGGCGACCCACGCTCAGGGGCTCCAGCGGGTGGCACGGGTCACCCGGCGGGGTTCACCCGTCGAGCCAGCGGGAGACGCCGGCAACCATCCGACGACCCGACCCACCCAACCCGGTGCCGGCGTCGGTGCCCGCCGCGTGGGTGGGGGCGCCGGGCGACGGCCAATGGGTCGGTGCCGGCCGTCTCCTGGGGCCGAGGCCCGATGTGGAGACCACCACCGTGCGCCAGAACGGTCATGTGGTGTCGGCGGCGTGGCTCTCCGTGGCGCGCACGAAGGTGGCGATCTACGCCGGCACCACCCAACCGGCCGGGGAGTGGACCAACCGCGGTGCCGTTCCCGCGGTCCTCCAGGAGCGCCTCGTTGCTGCATTCAACGGAGGGTTCCAGCTCGACGCTTCCCGAGGCGGGTGGTACGCCGACGGACGCCAGGCGGTACCGCTGCGAGACGGAGCGGCGTCACTCGTCGTCAACAGCGACGGGTCGGCCACCGTCGGCCAGTGGGGCCGGGACGTCAACCTGACCCCCGGAGTCGTCGCCGTGCGCCAGAACCTCGAGCTCCTCATCGACGGCGGGGTCGCCACACCGCTCACCGTTGCCCCCAACCCCATCGCCGTGTGGGGCGACCCCCTGCACGAGAACGTCCTCACCTGGCGCTCCGGCCTCGGCGTGGATGCCTCCGGGGACCTCGTCTACGTCGCCGGCCCAGGCCTCGATCCCCAGACGCTGGCCTCGGCCATGGTCGCCGTCGGTGCAGTTCGCGCCATGGAGCTCGACATCAACCCCGAATGGGTCAGCTTCGACAGCTTCACCGGGGACGTTCCGACGGTGACAGGCACCAAGCTGGCGGACAGCATGTACTTCCCGACCAACCACTTCCTGACCCCGTTCTGGCGCGACTTCGTGGCCGTCTTCGCGCGCTGAGGGGCCGTTGACGACCCTGGGGGAGGTACCTTCGATGCATGGATGCCATCCAGTGGTCCGAGCACCCCCGGCTGCGTCGCCCGCTGGCCGTCGTCGCTTTCGAGGGCTGGAACGATGCTGGTGATGCTGCATCCCTCGCCGTGAGCTACCTGGCGCAGACCTGGGATGCCGGGACGTTCGCCACCATCGACCCCGAGGAGTTCTTCGACTTCACCGAGACCAGGCCCCAGGTGAAGATCGTGGACGGGGCCACCCGGGCCCTCGAGTGGCCCACCACCGACCTGCTCTACGCCGAGGTGCCCGACACGGCCCGAGACGTCGTGTTCGTCCGAGGCGTCGAGCCGCAATTGCGTTGGCGGACCTTCTCGGCATCGATCGTCGAGGTCCTCAGGGAGGTCGGCGTGGAGACCGTGGTCATCCTCGGCGCCCTGCTGGCCGACGTCCCCCACACCCGCCCCGTGCGGGTTTCGGGAAGCTCCGAGGATCACGAGCTCGCCGGGCGCCTCGGCGTGCTCTCCAACACCTACGAGGGACCCACCGGGATCGTCGGCGTCCTCCATGACGCTCTGCAGAGCGCGGGGATGTCCACGGTGAGCTTCTGGGCGGCGGTGCCGCACTACGTCCACCAGGTCCCCTCCCCCAAGGCGGCTCTGGCTCTGGTGGAGCGATCCGCCGGGGTGCTCGGCGCCCGGGTCAACCCTCTCGAGCTGCGGGTCGCCGCCGAGGAGTACGAGCGCCAGGTCAGTGAGCGGGTGGCCGACGACGAGGACGCCGCCGCCTACGTGGCCCAGCTCGAGGAAGCTGACGACTCGGACCGGATGAACCCACCGCCACCCCTCCCCGCCGACGCCGGCGCCTTGGCCGAGGAGGTCGAGCAGTTCCTGCGCAGCCACGGCGACGAGGATTGACCCAGCCGGCGGCCGGGGACGGCCGAGGGGTCGGGGGGAGCTAGGAATGTCCGACCTGGTCCCGGCCTGCGTGTGGCGGGCCCAGCCCGAGGTGATCGTCGCCCTCGACGACCGCTTCGGGGAGCCGGTGGATGCCTACGTGAACGGCAGCCAGGTGTGGATCCGTGATGACGGCCCGACCGGGATCGCCCTGGAGTGGCGCCTCCACCCGGTGGCGGGCTACGGCCGCCCGCCGGGCGTGGGCACCTATGAGGTCTTTTCGGCCACCGCGCTGGCCCTGGCCACCGGGGCCGAACCGCCGGCACCACTGGCACAGCTGTGGGATGGGCTGGAGGCCTGGCCGATGGACGGGGACGAGACCGAGCCCGGTCCACTGGCCGAGGCGGTCGCCGCCTCGCTGGGGATGGCGCCGGACGCCTTCGGTCTGGTCGACCATGAGGGAATCGGGGACCGTTGGGAGGCGACCGGTGGCGGAGTGTCGGTCATCGCCGACCTGATGGCTCAGCTCGACACCGGTCCCGCTCGTAGGATGCGGCGATGAAGCTCAGGGGGTCACGCGTGCTGCTCACCGGGGCCACGGGTGGTCTGGGCCACGCCATTGCTC
This sequence comes from Actinomycetota bacterium, assembly GCA_030945745.1. Lineage (GTDB taxonomy): Bacteria > Actinomycetota > Acidimicrobiia > Acidimicrobiales > Palsa-688 > JALZAH01. The sequence goes on along the minus strand of JALYZO010000094.1, from coordinate 4,536 downwards.
GTACCCTCGCCGACTCCGGTGCCGATCTGGTGCTCACCGGGCGGCGTGCGGACGTGCTCGAGGCCCTCGCCGCGGACGTTGGCGGCGAGGTCGTGGCTGCCGACCTGGGGACCCGGGACGGGCTCGACCGTCTGGTGGCCGCCGCCGGGCGGGTCGACATCGTGGTGGCCAATGCCGCCCTGCCGGCGTCGGGACCACTGCTCGACTTCGACCTCGACGACATCGACCGCTGCCTGGAGGTCAACCTGCGGGCGCCGATCGCCCTGGCCCGGATCTTCGCCCCGGCCATGGTGGCGCGGGGCGAGGGTCACCTCAGCTTCGTCAGCTCCCTGTCGGGGATGGCGGCCACGGCCGGGACCTCGATCTACAGCGCCACCAAGTTCGGTCTCCGAGGATTTGCCCACGCTCTCCGCCAGGACCTGCACGGCACCGGCGTGGGCGCCTCGGTCGTCCTTCCCGGGTTCATCCGGGGTGCCGGCATGTTCGCCGACAGCGGCGCTGCGCTTCCCGCTGGCGTTCGCACCAGCACGCCGGAGCAGGTGGCCACAGCCGTGCGCCGGTCCATCGTCAAGAACCGGGCCGAGCTCGTCGTCGCCCCTCGGGAGCTTCACGCCGGAGCGCTCGTTGGAGCCGTCGCCCCGAGCGTGGCGGCCCGCGCGGCCCGGCGTCTGGGGAGCAATCAGCTGGCTGCGGACATCGCCGCCGGCCAGCAGCACCAGCTCTGAGCGGCCCTCCGGGCTCACCGACGTTGGCGCGGGATCGGCCGGCCGCCCCCGGCCCCCGGCCCTCGCGCCGGTGTAACGCCGTCCCCAAGCGCGATAATCGGGCCATGGGGACGCAACGTCGGGCCTGGCCGACCCTGACGGCGCTGGCGACGGTGGTGGCCGTGGTGGTGGCCGGCTGCGGCGGGGGGCACAGGAGCGCTGCGGCGAAGGTGACGACAACGACCGCTGGTGGGACGACGTCAACGACGACTTTCACCCTGGAGCCTCCGTCGTCGTCGGTCGGGGGGCCGGCGTCGACGACGGTGACAACCAACCCCCTGAAGAGCTCCCCGACGACGCTCCCGCCCACGACGCCGACCACGGCGAGGGCGTCGACGGTGAGCGAGCAGGCCGCCCTGGGGAGCCTGGTGGCCACCTACCCACCCCGATCGTCGGTGAACTCCGGCATCGTCCAGACCGGTTCGATCATCTACGTAGCCTTGGCGCATAACGTGGGGCTGAGGTCGGTCATCGACATCTTCGTCTTCCAAGGCTCCCGCTTCGTCGATGTCGCTGCCAACATCGGTGCTGACCAGAGCCTCCATCCGGTCGACCCGACCACCATCCGGAAGGGGAACATCACCGGGGCACAATTCCCCGACTTCCTGGTCCCGTTGGCCGCCGGAGACCACGACAACGGTGTCCTGGTGTCGTACGTGGGGGGTGGCTGGCACCTGATCGGCCTGAGTGACCGCCTGGGGGCGGCGGCGTCGGAGGAACTGGTGCAGCCCAACATCATCGGCAACGAGATCACCCAGTCGGTCAAGGACTGCTCCCCGTCCTGCGCCCGGGGCACCTACCTGATCACCAACTATGTCTACGCCGGCGGCATCGGCAAGCTGATGGCGAGGGGCCCCACCGTGCAGTCGCCCACCGCCTGACCCAGCGTCACACGTCGTCGGGGCCGAGCTCCTCCACCTCGATGAGGGTGAACCCGTCGATGATGGTGCGCAGCACGTGTTGGGCGACTCGGGGATCGAGCCCGGCGTCCCGGGCCGTATCGGTGATCCGTTGCAGCATCTCGTCCTCCCGGCCTCGGTCGACGACGGCCATGTGCCGGGCTCGCTTGTAGCGGACGACCCCGTGCACCAGGCGGGACCGTTCGGCCAGGAGAACGACCAGCCGGCGGTCCACGTCGTCGATCTGGCGGCGGATCTCGGGGAGATCGAGGTTCGGCTCGGCGTCCATGCTTCGATCATGCCAGAGGAGGTCGACTGGTCAGCGGCCGCCCGGTAGCGCTGCCGGACTCTCGGATTGCCGGACGCCGCCTCCAGTTGGCAACGTGGCCGGGCCATGTGGTCGGTCCGCTTCGCCCTGATCCTCGCTGGAGGCCTCGTCGGCTGCGGTCTGATCCTGTCGGGCCTGGCGTCGATGGCCGGCGCCGGTCAGCAACGCCGGCTTCGAGCCATGGCACCGTACCTGTTGGCGGCCGGCGGGGTCATCGCCCTCTACGCCGTGTGGCAGTTCGCCCTCGACGTCCTCGTCGTGCACACCGCCGGGGCCATCGGGCGGGGCCGGTGGATCGCCCGCCTCGAACAGACCCTCCACCTCCCTTCGGAGGCCTCCCTGCAACGCCTTGCCCTCCACGCTTCGTGGCTGGTCAAGGTGGCCAACCGCTACTACGCCTGGGTCGACTTCCCCGGCCTGTGCGCCTGCCTGGGCTGGCTGTTCTGGCGGCACCGGGACCGCTTCGCCCACTACCTGGCCACGCTGATCGCCATCACCGCGGTGTGCTCGGTCATCCAGGCCATCCCCGTGGCCCCACCCCGGCTGGTGCCCGGGTTCGGCTTCGTCGACACCGGCCTGCTGTTCCATCAGGTCGTGTACTCGCCGGGAGCGAGCGATCCGGGGGTCCTCACCACCATGCCGTCGGTTCACGTGGCCTGGGCGGCCTACGTGGCCGTGGTCATCTGCGGCGCCGGGGCCAGCCGATGGCGGTGGGGATTCGTGGTCCATCCCGTCCTGACGACGCTCGTCGTGGTGGTCACCGGCAACCACTTCTGGGCGGACGGCGTCGTCGCCGTCGCCATCCTCGGGGGGGTCCTGGCTGTCCAGGCCGTTGTCGTCGGTCTGCTCGGTCTGCTCAGGAGGCGACGAGGATCGGGCCTGGGCCGACAAGGGTACGATGCGGTGGCAATCAACCGAGTGACGATCTCCTGAGGGGTGCAGTGGCCGAATCGATCTCCATCACTGACAATCGCAGCGGTGAGACGGTGGAAGTCCCGATCATCGATGGTGGAGTGTCAGCGGACGCGTTCCGCAAGCTGCTCCCCGGCGTATGGTTCCACGATCCTGCGTTCCTGACGACAGCGGTGGCGTCGAGCGCCATCACCTACCTCGACGGTGAGGCCGGGATCCTGCGCTACCGGGGCTACCCCATCGAGCAGTTGGCCGAGCAGTCCACCTACCTGGAGGTCGCCTACCTCCTGCTCTACGGCGAGCTGCCCACCGCCGAGCAGCTGACCACGTGGACCGAGGACGTTCGCACCCACACCTACATCCACGAGAACTTCCGCAAGCGGTTCTACGAGGGTTTCCACTACGACGCCCACCCCATGGGGATGCTCCTGTCGGGCATGGCCGCCCTGTCGACGTTCTACCCGGAGGCCAAGAACGTCACCGACCCCGAGGCCCGCCACCGCCAGATCGTCCGCCTGATCGCCAAGGGCCCGACCATCGCCGCCGGCGCTCATCGCTACAGCCTGGGGATGCCGTTCGTGTACCCGGACAACTCCCTGTCGTTCTGCGAGAACTTCCTGGCGATGATGTGGAAGGTCGCCGAACCCCGCTACGAGGTCGACCCGGTGCTGGCCAGGGCACTCGAGGTGCTGTTCATCCTCCACGCCGACCACGAGCAGAACTGCGGCACGCTGGCCATGCGGACCATCGGCTCCGCCCACGCCGACCCTTACTCGGCGGCCGCCGGTGCCGCCGCCGCCCTCTACGGTCCCCGCCACGGTGGGGCGAACGAGGCGGTGCTGCGCATGCTGGGCGAGATCGGCTCGATCGACAACGTCGACGCCTTCATCGCCGATGTCAAGGAGGGCAAGGGCAAGCTGCAGGGCTTCGGTCACCGGGTGTACAAGCACTACGACCCGCGGGCCAAGATCATCAAGAACGTCGCCGACCAGGTCTTCGAGGTGACCGGCAAGAACCCGCTGCTCGACATCGCCCTCAAGCTCGAGGAGGTGGCGCTGTCCGACGAGTACTTCGTGTCCCGAAAGCTTTACCCGAACGTGGACTTCTACTCGGGCCTCATCTACCAGGCCGTGGGCTTCCCGACGGAGATGTTCACCGTGCTGTTCGCCATCCCCCGCACCGCGGGCTGGCTGGCCCACTGGCAGGAGCTCATCGAGCAGGACTCCAGGATCTACCGACCCCGCCAGATCTGGACCGGGTCGCCCGAGCGGGACTACGTGCTCGTCGAGAAACGCTGAGTGGAAGCCCCTTGGCCTGGCCGTCCCAGGGCAGTCCGAAGAGAGGCTCGATGAAGACACTCCTGATCTGTCTGGACACGGTCGGGTCAGACCGGCTGTGGAGCTTTGGACCTCAACGAGTAGCCGCGCCCAACCTGGATCGGATCGCGTCGGAGGGCGCTCATTTTGGTCACGCCTTCGCCTCACGTTGGTACCAACGTTGAGCCGCACAGCAGCGCTCCCGTTCGGCGCGGCTCTCGTCGACGACCTTGAGCCTCGGCTTGGCGGTCAGCTCGAGGCCGGCGGCCGCCAGCACGACGTTGATCGAGGAGACGGCTGTTCCTGACCATGCGGCT
>JALYZO010000081.1 GCA_030945745.1 Actinomycetota bacterium | reverse complement strand
CCGCCACAGCGCTCACCGTGGCAGTCGGGCTGGCCGGGTGCGGCAGCTCCGCCCACCCGGCCGCCGGCAGCCCGGCCACCACATCGGGCATCGGCGCCCTCCCCAGCTTCCTGCCCAAGTCGTCGCTGACCGACCAGACCCTCCATGCCACCGTCGCCCGCCCGGCGCTGGCCACCCAGGGTGAGGCCGTCGACGTCCAGATCGGAAAGAACGAGGCCACGGCCAACGTCGGGGGCCCGGCCGTGCCCGCCCAGGGCCTGGTCCCGGTGCCGGCAACCACGCTGTGCACGTGGACGGTGACAGTCACCGGAACGTCGGGCACGACGCCGTTGGCCCTCGCCGCCTTCTCGGTGCGCGATCAGGGGGGCCGGGTCAGCCGGCCGGCCCTGGTGCCCGGCGCCGCCGCCCCGCCGCCTGCGGTGCGGGCCGGCCAGACCGTCACCTTCAAGCTGACCGACACCTTGGTCCCCGGCGAGGGGCTGATGCGCTGGTCGCCGGTGGCCAACCAGATCGAGGTGTCCTGGGACTTCGTGGTCGAGATCGACTGACAAGACGGGCATCATGTGACCAACTGCACGCAGGGATGGACCCCGATGCACGGGCTCATCGGCAGCGACCCGGTGGTCAGGGCCGCCGAGGGTCTGCCGGCCTGAGTCCTCGGTCACCGCCACGCGACAAAACGGCGAGCGGCGGCATCTGTGGAGGTCGGACGGGGTAGGTCCCCAGTGCTGCATCGTACGTCCGTGCCAGGAGGCGCCATGTCGACCATCAGGTTCTCTGTACTCGTCGGGTTGGTCATCGGGGCCGTGTGGGCCTTCGAGGGCATCACCGGCGCGCTGGTTGCCGCCGTCGTGACCGGCGTCGGTGGCCTCATCGGCTGGCTCATCTCCCAGGGGGCCATCGACCTGAGTGCCATCGTCGGCCGCCGCGAGGACGACTGATGCCCAAGACCGGCACCACGACCAGCGGGGAAGCGACGTCGGGGTCTCGGGTCGGGTGAGCGAGGCGTCGAGGGTGGCGGCGATCGCCGCCGCCCGGGCCGCCGCGGTCACCGGAGTGGTCCGCCTCGACGCCGGGCCGTTCGGGACCAAGAGCACCTATGGGTCGGGCGACAGGATCGACGGGGTGACCGTCAGGACCGGGTCCCAGAGCGTCAGCGTGACGCTGCACATCGTCGTCCGCTTCGGTGAGCGCATCCCGGAGCTGGCCGAGACGGTCAGCGCCCAGGTCACCGACGCTCTCCAGTCCGGCATGGACGCCGCCGGCCCCTGGAACGTCGGCGTCGAGGTGATCGACGTCGTCGACCACCTCGAGGTACCGCGGCGGGAGCTTCGATGAGGCGCCTGGATCGGACCATCGCCCTGGTCCTGGGCCTGGCCGTGGCCGTCGCTGCCGTCCTGGCGGGAATCGAGACCATGGAGCTCGTGCTCGGTCAACCTCCGCTGTTCATCCCCCGTCACCGCTGGGACCGCAGCCTGCGCACCCGCCAGTGGAGCAGCTTCGGGGTGGAGCTGACCAGCGGCATCGCCGCCGGCGTCGGTGCCCTCCTCCTCCTCGTCCAGGTCATCCGTCGCCAACCGGTCCGGCTGGCCTTGCGCTCCCGCCCCGGGCAACGGGCCTGGGTGTCGCGCAAGGGCCTGGCTCGCCGGTTGGCCCACGATGTGGCCCGGCTGGACGAGGTCACCAACAGCAAGGTCCGGGTGGGCCGCCGGCGGGTGCGAACCTCCGTGGTGCTGGCCGACGGCACGGAGCGCACGGCCGGCGCCCAGCGGGTCCGGGCGGTGGCGCAGGACACGCTGAGCCACATCGGCGTCGTCGCCGATCTCCGGGTTCGAGTCGTCGCCAAGATCACCGACCCCCCCGCGGAGCTCATCCGATGACGGCTGCCGGGACCCGCATCATCCCAACCCGCCCAGCCACCCGGGCCGGGCGGCGGCTGAACCACATCACCGCGTCGGGCGGTGGCCGGGTGGACCGGTTCAACCGGAAGCTCCTCGGACTCCTCGGCCTGGTCGTGGCTGCTGGCGGCGCCGGCGGCCTCCTGCTGGGCCTGGGGGCCCTTGACGCCACATCGCCCGGCGCGCTCTACGCCGCGCGGGCTGACGATGTCGCCGCCAACGCGAACCTGGCCGCGGGGATCGCCATGGCCGTGTGCCTGATCCTGGTCGTGCTCGGCCTGCGGTGGGCCTTCGCCCAGCTCCGGCCGGTCACCGACGGCGAACGGTTGGGCACCCTCAAGCTGTGCACCGGTCCCCGGGGCCGGACCACCGTGGCCGCCACCACAGTGGCCAGGGCCGCCGCCGCCGACATCGCCAGCCAACCGGGGATCGCCTCCGCCAAGGTCCGCCTGCGGGCCGTCCAGCCCCAGGCCCGCGTCACGCTGGCCGTCGAGGTGGAGCTCGACGCCGACGCTGACGCCGTGCTCAGCGAGCTCGAGAGCGCCCTGACCCGCCTGCTGGGCGCCCTGGGATCGGATCCCTCCGAGGCGCGGAGCGAGATCCGTCTGCGCTTCTCCCGGCCGGCCCGATCCTCTCGCTCGCGGCCCGGCCGTGTCGCCTGAACCGGCGACCGCGGACCCCGATGCCGACCTGGTCCTCCGGGCCCAACGGGGCGACGTCGCCGCCTTCACCGATCTCTACCACCGCCACAGTCGGTGGGTGTTCGGGGTGGCCATGCGCCTCGTGGGCAACACCGGAGAGGCCGAAGAGGTCACCCAGGACACCTTCGTGCAAGTGTGGAAGTCCCTGCCTCGCTTCCGGGGCGACAGCCAACTGCGAACGTGGATCCACCGCATCTGCGTGAACTGTTGCCATCGGTCCAACGCCAAGCGGACGGCCCGGCGTAGCGAGGAGCTCCCCGACGATCTGGTGTCACCGGACCCCGATCCGGGCACCATCGCCGTCCTCCGGGCTCAGATGGCCGACCTGCAGCGGTCCCTGGCCGCCCTGCCCGAGGGCCTGCGCGCCGCGCTGGTGCTGCGGGAGTTCGGCGGCCTGAGCTACGAGGAGGTGGGCGACGCCCTCGGCATCAGCCTCACCGCAGCACGGAGCCGGATCCACCGGGCCCGCCTGGACGTGGTGAGCCGGCTCAGCCACGCACCGGCACCGAGCTCCCTCCAGGAGGTATCAGCGTGATGGATCTGGCCTGGCCCGAGACCCTGGCCTGCGGAACGCCGCCCGAGCTGCTCCTGGCTTCGATGGCCGACGGGGACGGGGCTGTCTCCCCGGCCCACATCGCCGGCTGTTCGTCCTGTCGCGCCGCGCTGCGCCAACTGGGGCCAGGCCTCGATGTGCTTCACATCACCGACGGCATCCCTTCGTCGGTCCCCCCGCAGGTCCAGCGCCAGGTGCTGGCCCGCATCCGCCACCTCCGGGCAGGGCCACTGGTGGAGATCGGCTGGCGCCGAGGGCGGACGGCGGTGACCGAGGACGTGATCGTCTCGTGCGGCCAGGTGGCCGCCGAAGAGGTTGCCGGAGTGCACCGCGCCCAGGTGACCCTGCAGTCCCCCGGCGCCTTTGTCCTCGAGGTCCGCCTGGTCGTCGGGTTCGATCGGCCCATCCCCGAGGTGGCGCCCGCGGTGCGCTCGGCCATCGACGCCATGATGCGTCACCAGCTGGCCATCACCCCCTCCGGTATCGACATTCACGTCGCCAACATCGAGGCGGCAACCGACCGCTGAACAGAGGACGTGGACACCGCGGTGGCCGTAGTAGCCGAGGCCGCATTCGCGAGCTGGGCGAGGTGGCCACCCGGTCAGCCAGCTTCTCCGAGGTCCGCCCCGCATGCGCATCGCCCAAGAAGAGATCCTACAAGCGGTCTCCAGCTCTAGGATGGTCCCATGGACGGTATCCACGACATGGGTGGCACGCAGAGCTGGGGCACGGTGCGAATCGATCCTTCCGAGCCGGTGTTCCACGAACGGTGGGAGGCCAAGGCCTTCGCCTTCGGGGCTCTCTCGGCCCGGTTGTCGGGACAGAACCTCGACGCCATGCGCCACGCCATCGACCGCCAACATCCCTTGGACTACCTGGGCGACGGCTACTACGGCCGTTGGCTGGCCGCGGTGGAGACCATGCTGATGGACAGTGGCATCCTGGCCCCCGGTGCCGTGGAGGCCCGGGCCCGCAGGCTTCGCGGCGAGGACGTGGAAGAACCGGAGCAGCCCGAACCTCACAAGCCGGACTATGAGCCGACGGCCGGCGGATCCCTGCGGGTCGACTGCGACCGGGCACCACGCTTCGGCGGCGGCGACCGGGTGAGGGCCAAGATGCTCGCCAACCCGGGCCACACCCGCCTGGTCCACTACATCCGGGGCCATGAGGGCACCATCGTGGCCCTGCAACCCCCCCAGGTGCTCCCCGACACCCACGCCCACTTCGTCGCCGAGAACGCCCAGCCGGTCTACGCCGTGGCGTTCGAGGCGGCCGAGCTGTGGGGCCCTGACCATGAGCCGTTCACGCTGACCATCGACTGCTACGAGGACTACCTGGAGCCCGCATGACCGCCCAGCCCCACGCCCCCGACCGTCCCGGTCCCGCACAGCGCACCGAGGCCCTGGAGTCCCTGCTCATCGAGATGGGCATGATCGACCCGAAGGTCGTCGACGGCCTCATCAAGAACTACGAGGAGAACGTCGGACCCCTCAACGGCGCCAAGGTCGTGGCCCACGCCTGGACCGATCCCGACTACAAGCAGCGCCTGCTGGCCGATGGCACGGCGGCGGTCGGCGAGTTCGGCTTCAAGGGCCCCCAGGGCGAGCACATCAAGGTGCTGGAGAACACCGCCGAGGTGCACAACGTCGTGGTCTGCACCCTGTGCTCGTGCTACCCGTGGCCGCTCCTCGGCCTCCCGCCGGACTGGTACAAGGATCCCGCCTATCGGTCCCGTGTGGTGCGCGAGCCCAAGAAGCTCCTGGGGGAGATGGGCCTCACCCTCGACGCCGGCGTCGACATCAGGGTGTGGGACAGCAGCTCCGAGGTCCGGTACTTCATCCTCCCCGAGCGCCCCGAGGGCACCGACGGGCTGGCCGAGGAGGAGCTGGCCGCCCTCGTCACCCGCGACGCCATGGTCGGCGTGGCCAAGGTCGGCGTGGTCAAGAGCGCAGCGCGGTGACCACCCTGCCCGTCGACCTGGACACCGACGGGACCGCCGCCCCTCCCCGGGCCAACGGCGAACTGGTCTTCTCCGAGCCCTGGGAGAGCCGCATCTTCGGCGTCACCCTGTCCCTGCATCAGGCCGGCTACTTTGACTGGCCGGCTTTCCAGGCCGAGCTCATCGCCGCCATCGCCCGCTGGGAGGCCGAGGGCGACCCGGCCACGCCGTACCGCTACTACGACTGTTGGCTGCAGGCGTTCGAGTCTCTGGTCGACCGGCTCGAACTGGTGGAGGCGGCAAGGCTCCGGGCCCGCATCGCCGAGCACCTGGCCCGCCCATCCGGCCACGACCACGACCACCTCCACGCCGGGGAGTGACCGACCCCTCGCGGTCGCTGAGCGTCCGGGCCGTGTGGGGCGGCGGGTACCGTTGTGAGGTCGCCGCCCGCCATCACCGGATCCTGGTGGACGAGCCGGCGACGGCACAGGGGACCGACACCGGGTCGACGCCGACGGAGCTGTTCCTGGCCTCACTCGGGTCGTGCTTCGCCCTGGCCATCCACCACGTGGCCACCAAGCGGGGCATCGACATCCGAGGCATCGAGATCGAGGCGACCGGCACCTACGAAGGCCCGTCGTTCAGCGCCCTGGCCCTCGACGTCGCCATCGACGCCGAGCTCGACGAGGACCGCATCGCCGGGCTCATCGAGCGGGCCAAGGCCGTCTGTTACATCTCCAACACCTTGGCCCGCCCGCCGCCGGTGACCGTGCGGCAGGCAAAGGGCGATCAGGCGCTTTCAGACGACCACGACGACACCCCTGGGCCCGCACCGTGAGCCTTCCAGGGACGGCCCACGGTACCAGGACGGGCCCTGTCAGCAATCCCAGAACGGGGCTTTGCTGGCATGGAGGGGAAGACTGTTCGGACGGATGAGGCGGTCCAACGGAAGCAGCCCTATTCCGCTATAAGAATGCTGTCTGACTTGGCGGGACTCTTCGATCGGCCTGGATTGCCTTCGGGGGCCGAGTTTCCAGTGATGTCCGCAACCAAGAGCCCCGGCCGGGTTATCATCTGGGCATTCGTTTGGAGAGAGGACTCGCATGGCACGAAAGACAACGGTTCACCTTATCGACGACGTAAGCGGCGGCGATGCTGACGAAACCGTCTCGTTTGGCTTCCGTGGTACCACCTATGAGGTCGACCTGTCGGCGAAGAACGCCACTGCCCTCGAGAAGGCCTTGAGCAAATATATGGATGCCGGCCGCAAGGTTCAGGCTGCTCGTTCTCGGGGCCGTGGGACCGTAAAGGCGTCAGGCGGCAGGGACCTGGGTGCGGTTCGCTCATGGGCTCGCGAAAAGGGTTACGCCGTATCGGACCGCGGGCGGATCCCCGGCGAGGTCTGGGTTGCGTACGACGCTACGAAGCACTGAACCAATTGTGACCATCGCGCTCGAGAAGCGCCTATCGTCGCAATTGTCAGCGGGCACCATGGTCGTCCTCAGGCGAGGCCGATCTGCATGCCGCGGAGCATGGCCGCCCCCGACGAGGCCCCCATCCCGATCAGCTCGGCCCGGGCCGCGGCCTCGGCGCGGGGGTGACCGGCGGCGACGGCCGCCAGCAGGTCATGGGTGGGCCGGATGCTCTGCCCCATCGCCGCCCACCGCAGGAACGCGCCCGCCACGTCGGTGGTCCTCACCCGGCCGACCAGGGAGCGGCGCTCGGCCTGGCCTTCTGGGCGGAGCAGGGCATCGACGACGAGGATCCCGGCGAGGACGTCGTCACCGGCGGGGGTGAGGCCGGGCCCACGGCCGCCGAGCAGGGCGGCGGCGGCCTCCAGGTCCCCCACCGACGCCGACCGGACGGCGGCGGCAAGGCAGGCGGCCGGCAGGCCCGGAGCGGTCACCAGCCCACCGGGAACCCACCCGGTCCGGGCGCGGAGCGCGTGGCCGTCGACGGCGGGCGGGAGCCAGCGGCGCTCCTCGCGCAGCTCCACCTCGAGACGTGGCACCTGGAGTCGGCCGCCCCGAAGCGCCACCGGGTCCCCGACGGCCAGTGCGATGGACGAGAAGCGGGCCGTCCGCAGGTGCAGCGGTCCCGAGGGGATGGCCCCGGATCCGACAGCGAGGACGTGGTCACCGATGCGGAGGTAGGCGGCCTCGCGGAACACCGCGCACACCCGGCCCGCCGTCGGGCCGGACCCGAGCGAGAACCAGGCCGCCCCGGCGTCGATCACCGACCTGCGAGGCGCTGATCGAGATCCATCACGGCGTCGACGAAGCATGCCAGCGGCGCGGTGGCCACGCCGGCGCCTACCTGTCCGGTGCCCTCGGAGACATGGAGGATGCCGGTGGTGACCTTGGGCGTCGAGCCCGAAGCCACCACCTTGCGGGCGTCGACACCCACCGGGGTGCCCCGGAAGTCGAGCAGGGGGAGCTTGAACCGGGAGCTGCGACCGGCGCAGATCCGATCGGTGTAGTCGGTCATGGCCAAGGCGTCGGCCATGGTCCCCCCGACGAAGGCGGCCACCGACGGCGACCCCCCGGCGGCCGGCCCTCCCAGGCCGGTGAGCTCGAGCACAGCGGAGTCGCCCACGTCGTTGGCGCTGGTCTCGGGGCCCTGGCCGGCGTAGTACAGAGCGTCACCGATCGACGGGGCCGGCGCCAGGAACCAGTCGTCGTGGCCGGCAAGCCGGATCCCATAGTCGGTGCCGTTGCGGCACATGGTGGTGACGATCGAGGACCCCTCGACGGTCATGGCGTAGCCGGTGGCGGCCCGGGCGGCGGCCATGGCCAAGGTCAGGAAGAACAGGTGGTTGGCGGAGAGGAACTGGGCCAGCTCCACCCTCCCGGGCTCCTCCAGGGCCACCAGCTGCGGAAGGAGGACCTTGATGAGCAGGTTGGTGCTGGCCTGGGTACGGATGTGGCAGTCGTCGCCCATGGCCACGCCCTGAGCGGCCAGGCCGAACACGTCGATCGGGTCGGACCGGCCGACGATGCCATCGAGGAGGGGGCCGGCGACGTCGCGGAGGAACACCAGCCGGTCGACGGCGGAGGGGGCGTCCATCCCGAACCACGCCGTCTTCCCCGGTCCCTGGTTGATCGGGGCGTAGGCCCGGTTGCCGCCGGCCGGGTTCTCGACGACGAACACCGGCTGGCTGGGGCCGATGGCGGTCACCATGGGCACCACGGTGTCGTGGAGGTTGGCGGGTTCGAGGGCCACGTCGCCACTGGCCAACAGGTCATCAGCGGAGGCCACGTCCCCGGCCCACCCCTCGGCCACCACGGCGGCGCGCATCGACCGGCGCAGCGGGTCACAGACCGCCTCGAAGTCGATCCTGGGCCCGCAGTGCAGGAGCGTGCGCTCGCCCAGGTCGGGCACCACCTGGCCGGCCGGCCGTACGCCGTGGAGCACGGGAGCAGACTCGTCGAGGCGGCGGACGACCTCGGCGTTGGCCGCTTCGACGAGGTGGGCGTGCGGGCCCCACAGGCGGCGCAGGGCGGCCACCACGTCGTTGTCCCCCCCGGCGGGGATCTTCCAGTCCACGCTCTCCACCGCCCGGCCCTGGGCGGTGATGGCCTCGGCGAAGAGACCGAGGCCGACGTTGATGACGGCGACGTCGTCGGGAAGGTCGATGGCGGTCATGGGAGGAGCCCCTCGTCACCAGGTCGGCCCGCCACCCGGGCGGCCTGGGCTCGCACTGCGGCGTCTGCTGCTGCGAAGGCGTCGGCCCTCTGCTGGGCGGTGGCCGCCAGGGCCTCGGCCCAGTCGGCCACCTCCTCCACCATCGCCTTGGCCGGGCCGGGGGCGGCCCCACCGGTGCCGATCCGGCTGGCCACGATGGCCGCCGGATCGAGCGCGTGGGCCAGGGCTTCGACGTCGAGCTCCAAGGGCGAGCCGGTCAGCTGGCGGGAGGCGTCGCTCAGGTCGTCCACGGTCACGTCCAGGCCACGGCGCCCGGAGGCGGCGACGCGGTGGACGGCGGTGCCGACGATCCGGTACGCGCTGCGATAGTCCAGGCCGCAGGCCACCATCAGGTGGTCAGCCAGGTCGGTGGCCTGGCTGAAACCGTTGTCGAGCGAGGCCCGCAGGCGGGCATCGTTGAACGCCAGGCTGGCCACCACCCCCCGGCTGAGGCGCAGGCTGCGCCCGGCCAGCTCGAGGGTCTCGGGGACCTCCAGGTAGGCGAAGATCAGCTTGTCGCTGCGGGCCGACGGCCCTTTCTGCAGAGCCAGGAACCCGGCCACCCGGCCGGTGATCACCCCGGCGGCACCGCGGATGATCGACAGCGCGTACGGGTTGCGCTTCTGGGGCATGAGGGCGCTGGCCCGGGTGAACGCCTCTCCCAGGTTGACGAAGTCGAACTCGTTGGCCGACCAGATCTCCAGGTCCTCGGCCAGACCGTCCTGGGTCACGGCCACGCTGCCCAGCGTGGCCAGGAGGCCGATCAGCCCGTCGGTCTGCCACATGGCGTCGCGGGTGTTGGGGATGACCGAGTCGAACCCGAGGCGCTCGGCGAGGGATTCGCGGTCGGGCCGCAGGCCGGTGCCGTTGACACAGCCGGCACCGCCGGGGCTGCGGTTGACCCAGGTCAGGGCGTCCACCAGTCGCTCGGCGTCGCGCAGCACCGGGTAGGCGAAGGACAGCAGGTAGTGGCCCACCGTCGACGGCTGGGCCTGCTGGAGGTAGGTCTGGTCGCCGAAGAGCAGCCTGAGGGTGGCGTCCGCCTGCTCGCCCAGGGCGGCGGCCAGGCCGGCGGTGTCGTCGATCAGCCCGGCCACGCGGCGCCGGAGGTGGAGCCGGAAGGCGATCCGGGTCGCCTCCCGGCGGGGACGCCCGGCGTGGAGCCACCCGGCGGTGTCGCCGATCCGCTCGACCAGCACCCGCTCGCGCGAGTTGTAGGGCTCGCCGTCGGCGGCGTCGTAGGGGAAGTCGGCGGCGGGAACGGCGTCGATGTCGAGCAGCGCGCCCAGGAGCGCTGCGGCGGCCGGGTCGGGGATGACACCCCGGGCCCGCAGGTCGAGCACGTGGGCCAGGTCGGCCAGGTTGAGCCCGTCGTGCAGGGCGGCGGCGTAGGACGTCTCGATGGCGAAGGCCCCGTCGACCAGCTCCTGGGCGGGCGCTGCGGTCGGGTAGCCGGCGGGCCGGTTGGTCATCGGGCCTCTTGTTCCCTGAGCGCGCCGCCCACGCCGCCGGTGTGCCAGAACACGGTGGCCCCCCCCGCATCACCGCGGCCGGCCAGGTCCATGAGCGCAGCCAGGGCCTTCGCCGTGTAGGTGGGGTCGACGAGGAGCCCCTCGGTGTCGAGGGCCAGGTCGGCGGCCGCCCGGTCCGCTGCGTCGGACACATGGAAGCCGGCGCCGATGGCGTCGACCACGTCCAGGGCGCGGCCGCCCGCGGCGGGAAGACCCAGCCGGGCCGAGCACTGCCCGGCGAGCTCGGTGATCACCGCCTCGGTGGCCCCGGCCGGACGACTGACGGCGGCGGCCACCACCCGGGTCGGCCACCCCCTGGCGGCGATGCCGGCCACCAACCCGGCGGCCGTTCCCCCCGATCCGGCGGCAACCATGATGCGGGCCGGGGGAGGGCCGTCGAGCTCGGTCACGGCCCGGG
>JALYZO010000077.1 GCA_030945745.1 Actinomycetota bacterium | reverse complement strand
CCGGGATCGGCCATGTCAGCCCGCACCGCCTGCGCCACACACTCGCCACCCAGGCCATCAACCGAGGGATGAGCCTCGAGGCGATAGCCGCCCTTCTCGGTCATCGATCGATGCGTATGACCATGGTCTATGCCCGCATCGCCAACCGGACCGTGGCCGACGAGTACTTCTCTGTCGCCGAGAAGGTCGAGGCCCTCTACGACAACGCGCCCCGAGAACTGCCCGCCGACGCCGAGGGCATCGAAATGCGCCGGCTGCGAGCCGAAATGCATCAACGCATGCTCGGCAACGGCTACTGCGTCCGCCCGGTCGGTCTCGACTGTCACCTCGAGTCCATCTGCGAATCGTGCACCTTCTTCCAGACCACCATCGAGTTCCGTCCAACCCTGCAACGCCAACGCGATGACGCCGCCACCAAAGGACAAGTGGGCCGCCAACGCGTCTTCGACGGCCTGCTCGGTCGGCTCGACGGGCAAGCCTCGTGAGCACAACATTGCGTTACGCTTCCGATCCGCCCGAACGGCAAGGCTACGAATGTGCCTGCTGCGGACGCTTCTGCGTGACCGCCGTCGAGGGACTATTCGCGAACCCGAAGGTCGGCTCCCCACCCAGATTCTGCTCCTCCAGCTGCCGACAGGCCGCCTACCGGCGCCGACGTGCCGGGACCGCCGAGAACACACCCACCCAGACCAAGGGCGGACGCCGCCGCAGCCTCCGCAAACCGCCTCACAACAACCAGCAGTTTGGGTCTTGACAAGATCACCCGCATAATGCCCGAGGGTCTCTTGGATAGCGATCAGGTCCATGCCGTTGAGATACAGTCTGGCTGGCGCAGAAATGGCGAAGCACATGGGGCGTGACCCGCTCCGGCCAGTCCGGCAGATGCCTGACCGCGGCGTCGACCAACGACGCCCGCAGCGCCTCGTCGCCGACCCTCGCCGAGGTCCCATCGGCGTTCTTGCGCTCCGAGGGGACAACGGCGCCCCGTGGCGGGCGTGGTCGCCGTCGAAATGGCCCCACACGTCCTCAACGAACCAGCACAGCGTCTGGCGGGCGTTGTTGATCAACGGCACCATCCGCTCCCGAGGCCCCGACCCCCGCGAGCCCTTCCCCATCCGGACGTGCAGCTTGCCGAACCGGCCCAGCTCCCACTTCACGTCCGCGACGTCGAGACTGCGGGCCTCGTTTACCCGGAGGCCGACCTCGGCCATCAGCCGGGCCGCCGCGTAGTTGCGGGCCGTCGGGGCGAACTTCCGGCACGATGCCAGCTCGTCGCGCCACCCGGCGAACAACCGGCCGACCTGCTCGGCACTCGGCGGGATCCGCAACGCTGCGTCGCTGCCGCCCCGGGGCCGGTTCATCTCATCGATCGGGCACTCCACCACCCGGCCACACAGATTGTGGATCTCGACCTTGTGGCGCAGCTCGAGGAACAAGAAGTACGTCTTCAACGCCTGCGCCCTCGACAGCCGGGTCCCCTTCGCCGCTCCCCGCAGCACCTTCCCGAAATAGGCGTCAGCGTCGGCGGGCTCCATTTCCCACAGCGGCCGTCCCAACCATGCCCTCGTCTGCTCGACATGTACGACGTCGGAGCTGATCGTGTCGTCGGCCAGACCCGCCGCCGCCCGAGCCAGCACGAACCCGGCCAGCACGTAGGTCTCGAACTCGACGAGCTCCTCGGGGCCCGCCGGAGCACGCACGTCTCGTAGGTCCCTCACCGCAGCCAGGCTCAACCCACGACTCCTCGTCTTCGTACTGACAGCAAGAATATGCACCAGACCTGAGGGACCTTCAGGGATGCTGAAGATCGATCACAAGTCCCCACCGACGCCCACGTACACGAAGACAGGCTGGTCCACGCCAGAACTGGCTTCCCCTCACCGTCAGCCAAGGCGAGGAACCCGGGGGTTATTCGTTAGCCGCGGTGCCGAAGCCCCCTCTGCTCTGCGCCTGTCCCGGGAGCAAACTGGCGGGGCTCGGAAGCCACGACGTGGGCTCCCATTGGGAAGCCTGCGTCATCGAACGACAGTCATGTAACTTCGTCGGTAGCCGTGGACGAAGGAGAGTCGGTGCCCGCAGACAAGACAGAACAGGTCATGGTAAGGATGTCGCCTGAGCTGCTCGAGGAGCTCAAGGCCAGGGCGGGGGAGGAGGAGCGGTCGGTGGCGCAGACCGTCCGGCTGGCCATACGCCGGTATCTCAGCGCGCAGCCCGCGAGCCCGCCGAGTGCCTAGTCAACCCAACCGGGATCGTGAGCCTGCAGCTGACCGGTTGAGCGCGCCCGGCCCGTTGCCCCGCCCGGTCCGGAAGGCAACGGCCACGTCGCGGTTCGGTGTGAGCCGTCGAGAGGGCCACGATGCCAACGAGTTCTACCGACGGTTCGCGGCGCCGACGATCAGCGACGACGACGACGTCTGCCACCCTGAGGGGCGCGCCAGGGTCGACAAGGTGCTGCTGGGGGACCTTCGAGACCAGCCCGGGACGCTGGCGGCGAACTCGGTGGCGCTGGTCGTCACTTCCCCGCCCTACTACTCGGGAAAGGAGTACGAGACCGCGATCGGTCAGGGGCACGTGCCGGCCAGCTACCGCGACTACCTGGCCATGCTCTCGGGTGTGTTCGCCGTGTGCGTCGCTGCGCTGGAGCCGGGCGGGCGGATCGCGGTCAACGTTGCCAACCTGGGCCGCAAGCCCTATCGGAGCCTGTCGGCTGACGTGATCCGCATCCTCGAGGAGGAGCTGGGGTTGCTTCTGCGAGGAGAGGTCATCTGGCAGAAGGCTAAGGGGGCAGCGGGGAACTGCGCGTGGGGAACCTACCAAAAACCCGGCGATCCTGTGCTGCGGGATCTGACCGAGCGGGTCGTCATCGCGTCGAAGGGCCGCTTCGACCGGGCCATCCGACCGTCGGTTCGTGAACAGCGAGGATACCCGTCGAAGGCCACGATCTTTCGCGACGAGTTCTTGGAGGCGACCGTCGACGTGTGGGAGATCCCCCCCGAGAGCGCCACCCGGATCGGTCATCCAGCCCCGTTTCCCGTTGGGCTGCCCCAGCGGCTGATCGACCTCTACACCTACCAGGGTGACTTGGTGCTCGACCCGTTCATGGGTTCGGGCACGACCGCGGTCGCCGCGCTGCGAACCGACCGGCATTTCGTGGGCTACGACACCGAGCCCGACTATGTGGCGGCAGCACTCGACCGGATCGCGGCGGAGCGGGCCCGTCTGCATAGGGAGGCCGGACGTGACGGCTACCTCGGTCGTCCCGTGCTGCCCGCCACCAAAGAGCCCGCCGATCCCGCCGAGCACTTCCAGGCCAGAGGTGTCCGCGAGGGGCGCAGGGCCCGGGAGCTGGCCAAGTGGGCCCTCGAAGCGTCGGGCTTCGTCAACATTCGCGAGAACCAGAAGCTCGACGCCGGGGTGGAGGTGAACTTTGTCGCCAACGACCAGGCTGGCACCGAGTGGCTCTTCGACGTCTCCGGAGCGTTCACCTCCACCCGGGCCGGTTTGCTGCGTACCGACACCCTCTGGAAGGCGCTCGGCGAAGCGACCGTTGTCCACCAGACCCGGACCGGGGCTCGCTATGTGCTTCTCACGACCGACAAGCCAGCCAGGACCAGCGCCGGAGGCCAGGCTCTCGCCGCGGTCACCGGAGCCAAGAACAAGCCGGTGCGCGACGTCATCGGCCTGCGCGACCCAGACGACCTCGCCCGGCTGAACGAACACGGCGCGGCCCGGGCCAGGTCGCGCCGGTGAGCGTCTACGACCCGGCCCTGCCCGAACCCCGGCGAGTCGCCTACGCCCTGGTGCCCGGCGACGAAGGCGTCGCGTTCGTCGCAGACGACGCCGAGGTGCTCACCCGGGTCGTCATCTTGCATCTCGTCGCCGAGCTGCGCCCCGGCCAGGTCGACCCGAGCGACCTCGGACGGATCCGCGCCGCCCTCGAAACCCTCAGCCCTCGGCGGGCAGATCGATGCGGGCCAGCCACAGCCCTGGGGCGTCGAGTTCGGCCGGGGTGGGGATCTCCTGCTCGCTTCTCCACAGGCGGGCCAGGCCGTCCTCGCCGGCCCGCTCCACCACGCCGCTGATGAACGCATGACCTCGTTCGTAGTCGGCGGCGTCGAGCGTCACCCCGAAGAGCTGTCCGAGGATCCTGTCCCCGCCGTGCTCCTCGAGCCGGCGCCGGTGCAGTGCCTCGGTGAGCTGGGGGAAGCTGGCGATGAGGCGGCGCCCTACCG
Source organism: Actinomycetota bacterium (assembly GCA_030945745.1). Classification (GTDB taxonomy): domain Bacteria; phylum Actinomycetota; class Acidimicrobiia; order Acidimicrobiales; family Palsa-688; genus JALZAH01. The sequence continues at coordinate 23,191 of JALYZO010000077.1, read as the reverse complement.
CGTCCATGATGTGATCGGCGTAGCCGGCGATGGTCACCAACAGGGCACGCAACGGGACCTGGAGGCGGCGCTGCTCGTCGGTCTGCATCTCGCCGAGGAGGGTGGAGGGGTCGGAGAACGTGGATTGCAGGGCGGCGATGTCCGTCGGATCGAACCCGGCAAGGCGCTCCTCGAGAGCGTGGGGGTCGGGTTCCCAGGCGCCCACGTAGGCATCGATCAGCTCGTCCAGCCTGGCCCGGACATGGGGCCGGGAGACGATCACGTGGTTGATGACCTCCCGTAGGCAGACCCACAGGCGCACGTCGTCGACGTCCAGGCTCCACTCGTGCGCGAACGCGTCGATGGTGGCGGGGATCATCAGCAGCTCGTCAGCCGACGGCCTGGGCATGGGCAGCTCGTATTGGCCCATGGCCCGCGATGCCAGCTGACCGACCATCGAGCCGGCCTGCATGCCGAGCAGCAGAGGACCGAGCATCTGGGGCAGGTTCGAGAACAGCTGCGCCATCGGGTCTGAACTCGGCGCCGCGTCGGCGTCGTCGGGGTCGGGTGGGGTGACGGCGGACATCGCTCCGGCGAGGCGCTCGAAGCGCGGCTTCCAGGCCTCGAGGGTCTGCAACGCCCAATCGCTACGGCCGGTGGCGTGCACGGACAGCACCTTGCCGGTCGACGACGACAGGCCGGTGGCCTCGGTGACGTGGAGCTCGGCCACCCGCAGTAGCTCCTCCATGCGGACTCTCGAGACGGGCTCGGGATTGGCCTCGGGGGCCCCGCCGGTCGCCGTCCACGTCGCCAGCTGGCGGGCGATCTCCCAGTTGACCGGTCCCTGCGTGGTCAGCATCCGGGCCAGGTTCCGCATCACGTCGCCAAACGGACCACCTGCGCCGAACGGCCCCATCTCGCTCATGGCCTCAACCTGCCCCGCTCGTCGGCTCTCTGCGCCCGGCCGGTCCCGTTCGCCGTCGACGTGCTCATTGGGGCATGGTAGAGCGATGAGCAGCGTTGTCGTCACCGGATCGGCCGGCTCGCTCGGCCAGCGGGTCGGCGTTCTGCTCGCCGGCCACCCCCAGGTGACGACCTTGGTGGGCATCGACGTCGACCGGTCGGCGGCACCCACCCCCGGCGTGGTCGAGGTGGTCGCCGACCTCGAAGGTGACCCCGGACCGCTCCGGGCCGCCCTGGCCGGGGCGGATGCGCTGGTCCATCTGGCATGGCGGACCCCCGACGCCCCGCACCACACCAAGGACGACGAGGCCGCGGCGTGGACGACCAATCTGGCGTCGCTGCGCCAGGTGCTCTACCTCGCCGCTGAGGCGGGGGTGGCCACGGTGGTCCACCTGTCGAGCGCAACCGTCTACGGGGCGTGGCCGGACAACCCCGTGCCGCTCAGCGAGGATGCCGCCCTGCGGCCCAACCCCGAGTTCTCGTACGCGGTGAGCAAGGCCGAGGCGGAGCGCACCGTGGGCGCGTGGGCCGACGCCCACCCCGATGTCGCCGTTGCCATCCTTCGCCCGACGGTGACCCTCGGCACGCCTGTCCGTCCCCTCTATCAGGCCCTGGGCGGCACCCGCTCCCCCAGGGGGGACGACGGCGGGCGGCAGGTGCAGTTTGTCCACGTCGACGATCTGGCCTCCGCCGTGGTGCTGGCCTGGCAGAACGGCCTAAGGGGCGTCTACAACGTTGCTCCCGACCGGGGTGTGGGCGAGGACACGGCCCGGGCCCTGGCCGGCGGGGTGGCCAAGGTGGCGCTCCCCAACCAGGCGGCCCACGCCGTGGCCGCATGGAGCTGGAACCTGTGGCGGCTCGGTTCTCCCCGGGAGGCCCAGGCCTATGCCCGCTGGCCATGGGTCGTGGCCCCCGACCGTCTGCTGGGCGCCGGATGGATTCCGCAGTACAGCAGCGAGGAGGCCCTGGTGGCGACCGATGAGCGGGCGCACTGGGATGACCTGCCGCCGGGGCGCCGACAGAACCTGACCGTGCTGGCCGCCGCCGGGGGCGTGCTGGCCGTCGCCGGTTCGGCGGCCGGCATCCTGATCGGCCGGTCACGCAGGGCCAAGGCGTCGCGGAGCCTGGTCCGCCGCATCGGCCTCACCGCAAACAAGGGGCACCGACGCCGCTGAGGGACCGCGTCCGTCGCTCAGCCCAGGTTGACGTCGCTGGGCGTCTCCGCCATGGTGACGGTTGCGGTGGCGGGCTTGCCCTTGTGCAGGTAGGAGATGGTCGCTTGGTAACCGGGCTGGCAGTTGACGATCAGACCGGTCAGGCCGCCGGTGGAGCGCACCGGGTGACCGTTGAAGGCGGTGATGATGTCGCTGGTTGCCATCCCGGCGCGCTCAGCCGGGCTCCCCGGCGTCACCTGGGTCACCTGGGCGCCACCGGCCAGCTGGAACTGGTGCGCCGTGGCGGTGGACAGATCGGCGGTGTCGACGGTGCCCAGCCAAGGGTGGGTGACCCGCTCTCCGCCCAACATCTGGCGAGCCACGTGATCGGCGATGTCGATGGGGACCACGAACGACTGGCCGTTGGTGCTGGCGTCCGGGGAGCTCACCTGCGCCTCGATGCCGAAGACCGTGCCCAGCGGATCGACCAGGGCGCCTCCGGCGTTGCCTTCCGTCGACGTCGACCTGTTGACCGCCACCAGGCCCTCCATGGTGGACGCGTCCCCGACGTTGATGGCGTCGTCGAGCGAGCTGATCGAGCCGGCCACGACCGATGCGCCGCTCGCCCTCGACGTGCGAGACCCGACCCCGAGCACCGGCTCGGCCACCTGGAGGGCACTCTCGGGGCTGAAGGTGGGAAAAATGCGCGACGTGCCGCTCACCGAGACCAGCGCCAGGCCCGTCTTGCGATCGATGCCCACGATGCGGGCGTACTGTGACTCGCGGTCGTTGAACGTCACCTTCACCCGGTCGTCGCCGATGAGGTTGGCGGAGGTGAGGATGTAGGACCGGTCGCCCACGGCGACGTAGAGGACGCCCGATCCGGTCTGGTTGCCGCTCGAGCCCGTGGTGGTGATGGATACGACGGATGGGGCGATGGAGTCCGCAACGGCCGGCCAGTTGGGACTGGCGTTCGCCGCTGACGGGAGCGACATCGATGTCGGCGTCATCATCCTGGTCACTGCCTGGACCACGGTGGTGTGCTTGTCGAAGCTGCCGATCGCCACCCCCACGCCGGATGCGATGATCGCTCCGACCACGCCGGCGACAACGGCCACCGACCAGTTCTTGGTTGCCGGCGTCCGCGGTTCGTGACACGATGCTTCGAAGGGTCGCGGGGAACCAACGGCGGCACCAACCTCCGAGGGGTGCCGCCACAGCCGATCGTCAGGCGCAATCCACGGCAGGAGAGGCCCCTCGTCCTCGGGGGCGTCGTCCGCTTCCACGTCGCTCGACACTATCGGCGCCCATCGCCAGGCTGGCATCGCGCCCTCCCGGGGGGAGGAGGGGCCCCAAGTCGTCACCGCGACTGGGCTGGGCGCCTTAGCATGATGCTGTGGTCGATCCCGCGGGAGGTGAGGACTGGGTAGGTCTCCGCGGCGAGCCCCTCGCTGTTGAAGAGGCCCTGGCCTGGATCCGCCGACCCGAGTGCGGCGCTTCGGTGGTCTTCTTCGGCAGCGTCCGGGATCACTCCGAGGGTCGTCCGGCCGTGTCCCAGTTGGCATACGAGGCCTACACCGAGCAGGTGGAGCAGCGCCTGGCCGATCTGGCCGCCGGAGCCCGCCGGCAGTGGCCGGAACTGGGTCGCATCGTGTTGTGGCACCGCGTGGGGGTGTTGTCCGTCGAGGATCTCACCGTGGTGGTCGCCGTCTCCGCCCCCCACCGCGACGAGGCCTTCGTGGCTGCCCGCTGGTGCATCGACACGCTGAAGTCGACCGTCCCGGTCTGGAAGCACGAGGTGTGGGCGGGCGGAGAGGACTGGGGCCTCGACGCCCACCCGGTCACCGAGGTCGGTTCGTGATCGTCGGGGTGGTCATCTCCAACCTCCTGTACCTGGGTGTGGCCCTCGTCGTTGCCATCGTCGGCGCCCTCGTGGTGGTCCTTCGGCACCGCAAGCCCAAGTCGATCGAGGCCAACGTGGCATCGTTCCATCGAGGCCTGCGGGCACTGGCCCCTGACCAGCCGGCGGGACCGTCAGGAGCAGGACCGAATTGGGGTGGGGCCAGCCGTCGGGCCGCCACCACACCCTCAGCGTTCCGCCGCGCCGTCCCTGCGGACCCGGAGGCGAGCGACCCGCCCGAAGCTGGGCCCACAGAGTCCGAGCCATCCGAGCCTGGGCAGACAGAGGACGGTGAAGCCACTGAGGACGGTGAAGCCACTGAGGACGGCGAAGCCACTGAGGACGGCGACGTCGAGGCGAGCTCCACCGAAGCATCCCCTGGCGCCGGCCCGGTCCACCTGACGTCTCGGAAGCGGCGTGCTCCGACGTCAGATCCGGCCACCACCCCGGCGAGTGACGACCTGCCGGCTCCGAAAGAGGAGGCCGAGACTGGCTAGGGACCTCGCCATCGACCTCGGTACCGCCAACACGTTGGTGTACTCGCGGGGTCGGGGCATCGTGTTGAACGAGCCGACGGTCATCGCGCTCAACTCCCGTACCCAAGAGGTGCTGGCCATGGGCCAGCAGGCGTGGCAGATGATCGGGCGCACGCCCGGCTACATCGTGGCCGTCCGCCCCCTCCGCAAGGGCGCCATCACCGACTTCGACATCACGCAGCGCATGATCCGCCTGTTGCTGGAGCGGGCCGGAGTCTCCCGGTTCAACCGGCCGCGGGTGCTGATCTGCGTGCCGTCGGCCATCACCGAGGTTGAGCGCCGGGCGGTCGAAGAAGCTGCCCGGGGGGCCGGGGCCACGGGCGCCTACCTGATCGAGCAGCCGATGGCCGCGGCCATCGGCGCCGGCCTGCCCATCCACGAGCCTCTCGGCAACATGGTCGTCGACGTGGGTGGAGGCACCAGCGAGACGGCCGTCATCTCCCTCGGGGGCGTGGTGGCCCTGGAGGCGATCCGGGTCGGCAGCTTTGACATCGATGCCTCCATTCAGACCTACGTGCGCCGCGAGTACGGGATCGCCATCGGGGAGCGAACGGCCGAGGAGATCAAGGTGGCCATCGGCTCGGCGTGGCCGACCGACGAGCAGGTCAAGGCCGAGGTGCGCGGCCGTGACCTGATGACGGGGTTGCCCAAGACGGTGATCCTCTCTCCCGAAGAGGTGCGCGAGGCGATCGAGGAACAGACCGGGGCCATCGTCGACTCCGTGGTCAAGTGCCTGGGTGCCGCACCGCCGGAGCTCGCCCAGGATCTCATCACCGAGGGCATCCACCTGGTCGGCGGTGGGGGGCTGCTGTCGGGCCTCAACCAGCGCCTCTCCGAGGAGACGGCGCTGCCGGTGCGCCTGGTCGAGGCGCCGCTGGAGTGTGTCGTCCTCGGTGCCGGCAAGTGCCTCGAGGAGTTCGACGCCGTCAAGGACCTGTTCATGTAGCTCAGCGCTCGGGTGCGACGATCGCCAGGTCCTCGGCGGCCTGGCGCACCTGCCAGTCGCGATCCGACGCCGCCCGCCGCAGGGCGCCGTCGACCTCGGGGCCTTCGAAGGGGGCCAGGGCCAGCACGGCCCGGCGCCGCACTGCGGCCTTGTCCTCGGTGGCGGCCAGGATCGCTGCCAACCCGGCCGGATCCCCGATGGCGCCCAGCGCGGCCACGGCCGCTTCCCGGCACAGCGGGTCGGCGTGGGTGCCCACCACGGTGGCCAGGGCGGGGGTGGCACCCGGCCCGGCCGCATCTCCGAGCTCACCCAGGGCGAAGCAGGCGGCTTCGACGACGGTGGCGTCATCATCGCCGAGCATGGTTGCCAGCCGGTGGGCGCCGAGCTGTGCCCGGGTCGCACACAGCTCGCACGCCCGGCGCCTGACCAGGGAGGACGGGTCCTCCAGAGCGTCGCCGAGGTCGGCGTCTTCGAGGACGCCAAGACGGTCGAGGGCGCCGAGGGCGGCGACCCGCACCGGCGGCGAGGGGTCACGGCGGGCGGAGCGGGGCGTGGTCGGGTCGTCGAGGTGGCCTGCCATCACCACCACCCGGCGCCGGTGCCCGTCGGCTCCGTCAGGAAGAGGCGGCATGGGAGATCGCCGACGCGATCCCGGCGACGACGGCTACCAGCACCGCAGTGAGCAGCCCGGCAAGGAACACCGAGAGCACGATGAGCGCGAAGCCGGAGCGCAGCCGCCGGGCCACCCCGATGCGATAGGGCTCCCGCGAGGGCCGGAACCCCGAGCCACTGCGCCCCGCCGTGATGCGATGGGCGGCCGTCGGTCGGGGCACGATCTTGTGGGACGGCGCGCTCGACGCCGCAGCCACGACGGTCGTCACCGGGGCCGTGGTGGCGGCTTCTGATGGCAATGGCGCAGCCTGGGGGCTCGACGGGGGGGGATCGGGTCGCACCTGACCGGACTCCCAGACCGCCTCACGCAGCGCCGCCCAACCCGCGTCGGGCGGCTGCCCGCTGCCCCCCGACAGTGCTGGCACGACCTCGGTGGGTGGCTGATAACCGGGCGGGGCCGGATGGTAGGCGATCTGCCCTTCCGGGCCGTAGTAGGCGATGAGCGGGCCGGGGAGGATGGCGGACCCGTCAGGGGCCGCTTCGGCGCCCGTCTGCGTCGGATGGGACTCGGGGGAGCGATCGGTCATGCAGGCCCCCAAGCGGGGTTCGCGCCGCTCGGTACAGTGATGGTCATCATGGCAAGCTGGGCCGATGGCGGCGCCCAACGAGACTGATCTGCGAGCGCCGAGCGCCCACGACCAAGGGAACATGTTCGCCACGTGACCACGATCGCATCCAGCTTACTCATGCCCCTCCGCCCACGTCCGGTCAAGGTGCTGGCCACGGGCGGCGCCGGCGGCACCCGTGCCTGACGACAGCGGTGTCGCCTCGGAGCTGGTGTTGGTGCTGGTCGGCCTCGTCGAGGGTGCGGACGTCCCGGCCGGAGTGGTGGAGCGCGCCTCGGCGGCGGCGGACGGAGCGCGGGCGGCGCACGCCCGGGTCGTCCACCTGAGCGCCCGGTCCGGCGAGTCCGGGGAGGTCATTGCCCATCCTGGCATCGGGCGCGCCCCCGAGGATGTCACCGTGGCCCTGCCCCCCGGAGACCCCATGGACGATGCCGTCCTGGGGCAGGTCGCCCGGCGCGTGGCCATCGCCGGGACGTCGACGAGTGGTCTGGTCACCGACGTGGCGCAGCGGGCGAAGGAACGGGGCCTCGACGTCACCGTGCTCGACGACGCCTGTGCGGATCCGGATCCCGCCGCTCATCTGGCCGCGCTGGGCGGACCGCTCGGCGCGGTTGCCGCCACCAGGGCTACGGAGAGCTGGGTGGCGGAGGTTCGCCCCCGCCGCCGTCGTCGCCGACGGATGATCTCGGCCGTCTCGTTCATGCTCGCCGTGGCCCTGGTCGCCACCGGCTTCGTGGTCGCCCACCACAACGCCCAGAACTACTACCTGCTCAGTCCCGGGTCGGCCCCCATGCTCACCGCCAGCGCCGATTGCCGCACCCGCACCTCGGGCAGCACCGAACTGACGCTTGGCAGCGGTCTGCCCTGCGCCCGCCTGGTGGTGCCCACCGGGCGTGATCACGGGATCAGCGGCGGCCTGTTCATGGTCGACGTGCTCGAAGGGCCGGCGTCCACCTTCGACTACATCCTCGATCGGCTCCACCTCCTCAAGAGCGTCCACGACGGGAGCGAGTTGCTCCCGGCCAGCTCCATCCTGGGCAGCACCCCGGCCGACCAGCTCCCCTGCCAGAACACCCAGGAGATGGTCCAAGCCACCACCGACGCGCCGGTCGCCGCCCTCAGCCACCTCGGCTACAACGTCGCCGAACAGGACTTCGGAGCCCAGATCAACCTGGTGATGCCCGGCTACCCGGCCGCCGCCGCCGGTCTGGCCTGCAACGACGTCATCAACTCGGTCAACGGTCAGGCCGTCAAGACCGCCCAGGACCTCTCGACCAAGCTGGCCGGGGCAAAGCCGGGAGGTACGGTGAGCCTGGGGGTGTCGTCGCCGGGGACCAAGGCGGCCCCGGCGCAGCGCACCGTGCAGCTCCGGCTCACCTCGGCTCCCGCCGAGCCGGGGGTGCCGGCGCGGCCCGACAAGGGCTTTCTCGGCGTCGAGCTGGCCACCCGCGCCACCTACAGCCTCCCGTTCAACGTCTCCGTCCAGGTCGGCGACATCGGAGGTCCCTCCGCCGGCCTGGCCCTGACGTTGGGGATCGTCGACCTGTTGTCGAACGGTCAGCTCACCGGGTCTCACAAGGTGGCCGCCACCGGCACCATCTCCCCCGACGGCACCGTCGGTGACGTGGGCGGCGTGGCCCAGAAGACCGTCGCTGTCCGTCAGGCCGGCGCGCAGGTCTTCCTGGTCCCTCCCCAGGAGCTGAAGACAGCCCAGAGCGAGGCGGGGAACACGCTCAAGGTCTTTGCCGTCGCCGACTTGGGGCAGGCTCTCGCCGTCCTGGCCGGCCTCGGCGGCAGGATCCCCGCCCCCGCGAGCGGCTGAGCGAGCCGCCGTCATGCCCTCCGCCACCGCCCATGTCTCCTTCGCCGCCGAGCTGATCGCCATGCTGGTGGCCGTCTCCGGCTTGGTCCTGGCGGTCCGCCGCTCCTCGATGGTCGAGCGCACCCGCCTCCTCAGAGGGCTGCTGGGCGTCGGTTTCGTGGTCCTCGGCGTGGGGGCCTTTCTCCACGGTTCGCTCATCCTGGCGGCCGAGCCCGGACCAGGCCTCGCAGCGTCCAGGTTGGTGGCCGTGGCCATCCTGGCCGCCGGATCCTCCCGTTGGCGCGTCGACATCAGACCCCGGGTGTGCCTCCTGGCCGGCCTGGGCCTGGTCAGCGCCGCTGCGGTCGTCGAGCTGGCCAGCGGCCCCGTCCTGGCCGGCGATGTCCTCCTGGCCGTGGGGGCCGCCGCCGTGGGCTTCCCGCTGGTCGTCGCCGGTCGGCAATCCATCGCCACCCGGGTGGCCGTCGCCTCGGCCAGCACCCTGCTGCTCGTCCTGGTCGTGGTGTCGGTGGCCATGTCCGAGGTCATCTCCTCCTCGGTCACCAACTCCGACCTCAACCGCCTGGCGATGCGCGGTCGGAGTGAAGGGGTCGAGGCCTCAAGGGCGGTGAATGCCACGGCGAAGGACGCCCGCTTCGTGGCCGGTGATCTCCAGGGCTACTTCCGGGCCTCCGACCCAAACCCACTGGTGTCGCTGGCCACGAGCGGGGGCAGCAGGGACGCCACCGACCAGGCGGTCATCGTGGACCGCCTGAACCAGCTCAGCCAGCTCTACCCGATCGGGGGCTTCGCCTATGTCCTTCCCGGTGCCGCCCTCGTCGTTGCCTCCGAGGGGCTGGCGAACGGAGCAAGCGCGTTGGTCACGGCTCCCGTCCTGCAGCCCTCGTCCTGCTCGGCGGCGGTCCTGCCGGGCCGGATCCTGGTCGAGTCGGGCGCTGCGTGGGCGTTGGGAACGTTCCCGGAGTGCGCCTCCGACGGTTCCCGCCTGCTGGGCACGGTGATCAGCGCCACCCCGTTCGACCACTCCTACCTGACGCAGCGGCTTCAGGCGGACCCGAGCATCTCCTCGCTGGTCCTGGTGGCGCACGGCCAGGTGCTGGCCTCCAGTGGCACCCCACCCGACCGCCGGACGCTGATGGGGATGGCTGCCAGGGCGGAGGGATCCCGGACCTCGGTCACCACCCAGGTGGGCAAGCAGTTCGTCAGTGTGCAGCCCGTCGCCTCCGGAGCCGGCACCGCCGACGGGCTCTCCGTGGTGGCGTCTTCGTCGACCGCCAGCCTGGACTCGGCGACCCAGAACCTGGTGCGGACCCTGTTCCTCATCGCCCTGGGAAGCACGCTGGTGGCCCTGCTGCTCGCCGTTGTGGTCGGTGAGCGCATCACCGCCGGCGTGCGTCGCCTCACCGATGTGGCCGGCCGGATCCAAGCGGGTGAGGCCTCGGAGCGAGCCGGGTCACTCGGGGGCGACGAGGTAGGTGTCCTGGCCGCCGCCTTCGACTCGATGATCGACTCCGTCGAGGATCACGCCGCCGCCCTGCGGGCCGCAGCCGACGACGAGACCCGGTTGCGCAACCGGCTCGAGGCGGTCATCGCCGGCATCGGCGACGCGCTGGTCGCCGTCGACGTCGAGGGGAGGATCACCGAGCTCAACGCGGCGGCGGAGGATCTCTTCGGCGTGGCCAAGGCCGACGTCCGGGGCAACCCGGTGCGCACCATGGTCGTGGGCCAGGGACCCGACGGCGCCTCCCTCGACCACCTGATCGAGCGACCGCTGGACTCGTGTTGGGAGTCGCTGGCCAGCGTGAAGGGAAGCGGCGGGGTCGATGTGCACGTCGCCATCTCGTCCGGTCCTGTGCGTGGCCCGTCCGGCGAGCTCGTGGGGGCCGTGGTCGTCCTGCGGGACCTGCGCCGCGAGCAGGAGCTGGAACGGATGAAGACCGAGTTCCTCTCCCGGGTCGGCCACGAACTGCGAACGCCGCTCACAGGGATCATGGGCTACGCCGACATCCTCCTGCGCCGTGACATCGAACCGCTTCGGGCGCGCGGCTGGCACCAGGAGATCCTCAGCGGGGCAAAGCGGCTGCTACGGATCGTGGAGATGCTCGAGTTCTTCGCCTCCTCGGGAGCGGGGCGGGTCCGCCTGCGTCCCGAGCCCCTCGACGTGCGCTCGTTGGTGTCGGGCGTCGCTACCAAGTGGGGGGCCCGCCTGGGCGACGAGCACCCCATCGTGCGGCGGGTCAACCCGACGACGCCGCCCATCGTGGCCGACCGCCGCTGGCTGGTCCTTGCCCTCGACGAGCTGATCGACAACGCCGCCAAGTTCTCCCCGTCGGGCGGGCGGATCTCGATCAGCGCCGGCCCCGGGGACGGCGACGCCCCCTTCGAGGGCCTGGTCGCCGCACCCACGAACGGGTCGGTCCCGGGCCCGGCGGGGGAGGTGGGCGCCCGTCCGCCCCGGCGCCGAGCGATGGTGGCCATCGCCATCGGGGATCGCGGTGAGGGGATGACCGCCGAGCAGGAGGCACTGGCGTTCGGCGAGTTCGTTCAGGCTGATACGAGCGATACCCGACGCTTCGGCGGCCTGGGCCTGGGGTTGGCCTTGGTCAAGCGGGTGGTGGAGGGCCACGGGGGGACGGTGACGTGTCGCTCGGTGCCTGGCAAGGGCTCGACGTTCGTGGTCCAGGTCCCCACCGGGGGCGGATGAGCGACACGGAGGACAGCTCGGAGGCGGCGACTCGAAGCCAGCGGAGAGGAAGCGCTGATCGGCATCTTGGGTGGATCCTCCACCCGGGGGGGTCTCCAGTCCTACATTTGGGGGCATGGTTGCCGAGCGAGATCCTATCGGTGCCGGGAGAGATCTCCTCTCGGCCGATCTGATCGGGGAGCGCAGCTTTGCGGTCGTCCGCCGCGGCTTCGAGCGCGACGAGGTCCACGATTTCCTCAAGCAGGTGGCCGCTGCGGTACGGACCCTGCACCAGCGCCTCGACGAGCTCGACGAGGCTCGTGGCGAAGCGGAGCAGAGGGCGGCCCACCCCGACATCAACGAGGACGTCCTGATGGAGCGGGTGGGGGAGGAGACCGCAGCCATCCTCCGCTCGGCGCGCGCCGCCGCGGGCGACATGCGCACCCGGGCCGCCGAAGAAGCGGCACGGGTCGTTGACGAGGCCCACCAGCGGGCGGGCGCCATCCGTGGCGAGGCGGAGGCGGCCATGGCGCGAAGCGTCGAGGAGTCCAACCGAACGGCTGAGGAGCTCCGGGCGGCAGCCCAGACCGCCGGGGACCAACTCGTCGAACGGGCCCGCCAGGAGGGGGAGGCGCTCCGCCAGATGGCCGAGCAGGAGCGCAAGCTCACCGTGGAGGGGGCGCAGTCGGTCCGGGAGAAGATCCTGGCTGATCTCGGACGCCGGCGCGGGGTGGCCACCGTCCAGATCGAGCAGCTGCGCGCCGGGCGCGAGCGCCTCCTCGAGTCCTACGCGGTCGTCCGCCGCACGCTCGACGACGTCCAGGACGAGCTGCAACGGGCCGACGCCGAGGCCCGGGCGGCCGCCGAGCAGGTCGGACGGGAGTCGGAGGACGCCGACGTGGTGGATCTGCCAGCGGATCTTCCCGCCCCCATCGTCGCCACCGGTCCGGACAGCGAAGTCCCCCCTGATCCTGCGCCGCCCCTCGTCGATGGGGTCTCGGTGGGGGTCGCAGATGATGGTGAGCCCGAGGTGGCTGAGGTCGGCGGAGCAGCCGACGAGAAGATCCGTGAGCCCGGCCCGGAGCCGGAGCCGGAGCCGGAGCCGGAGCCGGAGCCGGAGCCGGAGCCGGAGCCGGAGCCGGAGCCGGAGCCGGAGCCGCCCAAGCGCAAGACGACCCCCGGCGGGGCACCTTTGCGACCTGCGCCACGCCGCCGGGTGGTCCCGGTCGCCGGCGCACCGACCGAGGAACGGGCGGAGGTCGATGCGGAGGACCCGGGCCCGCCACGGCCGGAGGTGAGGACGGCCGAGCCGGCAGAGACGGGCAGGGGGACCGAGCAGCCGACGGTGGACGGGCTTTTCGCTCGCATCCGAGCGGATCGGCACGACGCCGTGACCCACGCCCGCCGGGTGCTCGGCGGTCAAGGCGCGGAGACGTCCGGCGAGCTCGTCACCGCAGAGATCCCTGAGGTGGGCGGAGGCTCCACCCACGAGGAGCCGCCCGGACGCTCCGTGGACGACAGCGATTCGGGCGTGGCCCCTACGAGCGAGGACGAGGCGCTCCTGGAGCGGCGGGAGGCCGCCCTCGGTGAGGTCGAGGTCATCCTGACGCGCAAGCTCAAACGGGCCTTGCAGGACGAGCAGAACAGTCTGCTTGACCGCCTGCGCAGCACCCGGGGCGAACCCGATCCGGCCGCCCTGCTGGGCCCCCTGGCCGAGCACCGCCGGCGCTACGTCGACGCTGCCCTTCCCCAACTCGAGCTGGCAGGTCGGGCAGGAGCCCGCTTCGCCGTAGATGTGCTCAGGACTGGGGGTCGAAGGGTCGGCCAACCGAAGCGCCCGGCGAAGGTGGACGACCTGGCCGCCGAGCTGGCCGCGGCGCTCAGCGATCAGATCCGCCGGCGGGTCGAGCACGCCGTGGAGTCGGCAAGCGGGGGATCGGGGAGGGGTGACGACCAGTCCGCCATGATCGAAGCTCTGGGCGCCGCCTACCGGGAGACCAAGACGCAGCGAGTCGAGCGCAACGCCGGCGACCAGGTGAACGCCGCCTTCTCCCGAGGCATCTGGGAGGCCGCGGGGGATCGGGTGCCTCTCCGCTGGGTGGTGGAGGACATCGACGGTCCCTGCCCCGACTGTGACGACAACGCGCTGGCCGGGGCGCTGCCCCGACATGAGGGCTTCCCCACCGGCCAGGCCCATCCCCCGGCCCACACCGGGTGCCGGTGCCTGGTGGTGCCTGACCTGAGCTGAGGGGACTGCGTGGTTCCGCAGCGGTCCCTGAGGCGGATGGGGGACCTGCCCTCGCAAGGGTGATCCCCCACCGATAGGCTCCCCCCTCGCATGCGAACCCCCGCGGATCTTCCCCGTCGTCTGCCGCGCACCTCCCGCCGGTTCCGCATCGGTGTGCTGGCCATCGTCGTCGTGGCGATCCTCCTGCTGACATCGCTGCGCGGCCTGGCTCGGTTCTGGACCGACTACCTGTGGTTCTCCGAGGTGCACTTCACCTCGGTCTTCCGCGGCGTGCTGTTGACCAAGATCGCCCTCGCCGTCGTCTTCATCGCCATCTTCTTCGTCATGCTCTTCGTCAGCCTGACCGTCGCCGACCGGGTGGCGCCGGCGGTGCCCGCGACCGGACCCGACGACGATCTGGTCGACCGGTACCGGGAGATCCAGGTCAAGCGGGGTCGGTTGATCCGCCTCGGTGTGTCGTTGGTCTTCGCCCTGTTCGCCGGCGTGGGCGCCAACAAGGAGTGGAACAACTGGGATCTGTTCCGCTACCACGCCAGCTTTCCGACCTCGGATGCCCAGTTCCACAAGAACGTCGGCTTCTACGTCTTCCAATTGCCCTTCATCCAATGGTTGCTGAACTGGGTGTTCCTGGCCATCGTGGTCGTGCTGATCGTCACCGCCGTCGCCCACTACCTCAACGGCGGGATCCGCTTCCAGTCCCCGTCCCAGCGCTCGACGACAGCCGTGAAGACCCATGTGTCGGTCCTGCTCGGGATCCTGTCCCTGGTCAAGGGCGTCGACTACTACTTCCAGCGCCTGGAGATCGTCCTCTCCCGCAAGCATCTCGTCGACGGGGCCACGGCCACCGGGGTGCACGCCGAGATTCCCGCAAAGTTCCTGCTGATCACCATCGCCGTGGTCGCCGCCGCCATGTTCCTCTACAACATCCGCCAGCGCGGTTGGACCCTGCCGATCGTGGCCGTGGTCGTCTGGGCGCTGGTCTGGGTGCTGGTCGGCGGGGTCTACCCGGCGGCCTACCAGGCCCTGCGGGTGAGCCCATCGGAGCTGACCAGGGAGTCGCCATACCTCCAGCGGAACATCGACGGGACGCGAGCCGCCTACGGGCTGAGCAACGTGGCCGTGACCCAGACCTACAAGGGCAACGCCACCCTTGACCCCTCGCAGATCGAGGGCACCAGCCCCCAGGCCGTGGCCAATCAGCAGACGCTGGCCAACGTGCGCCTCCTCGACCCTCAGCAGGTCGGTCAGACCTTCGACAAGTACCAGGCGTTGCGGAGCTACTACCAGTTCCAGGGTCTCGACACGGACCGCTACAGCCTGGGGGGCGCTCTCGGCAACCAGATGACCCAGGTGATCACCTCCGTGCGCGAGCTGTTCGGCCAGAACGTGCCCAGCGGGTTCGTCAACACCCACCTCGAGTACACGCATGGCTACGGTGCCGCGGTCGCCCCGGCAAGCCAGGCGGGCGTCAACCCGGACGGCACCCCGAACTTCTCACTGCAGAACATCCCTCCCGTAGGCACGCCGGCCCTGTCGGCCAACGGCTCGCAGATGTACTTCGGCGAGGGTGCGTCGGCGAGCGGTTACGTGGTGGCCAACTCCAAGCAGGCGGAGCTCGACTTCGAGAACTCCACCGGGGCCCAGGTCTCCAACCACTACGCCGGAACCGGCGGCGTCGCCGCCGGGACGCTGGTGCGCAGGCTGGCGTTCGCCCTGCGCTTCGGCGACCCCAACATGGTCCTCTCCGGGCAGCTCTCGTCGTCGTCGAGGGTGATGTACATCCGCAACATCGCCGATCGGGTCCGCAAGGCGGCCCCGTTCCTCAAGTACGACACCGATCCCTACGCGGTGCTCCTCAACGACCGGACCTACTGGGTGCAGGACGCCTACACGACGACGAACAACTATCCCTACTCCCAAGAGGCCAACACCAATCGGGTAGACCAGAACAGTGGTCTGGCCAGCCAGTTCAACTACGTGCGCAACTCCGTCAAGGTGGTCATCAGCGCCTATGACGGGTCCATGAAGTTCTTCGTCATGAACACCAACGATCCGATCATCAAGGTCTACGAGAAGGCCTTCCCCGACCTGTTCACGCCGGTGGCCAAGGCTGACACGATGATCCCGGGCATCACCGCTCACTGGCGCTACCCGGCGGACCTGTTCCGGGTGCAGACCAACATGTACGGCCGCTACCACCTGACGAAGGCCGCCGACTTCTACAGCCAGGCGCAGGCCTGGACCATCAGCCAGGACCCCGGCTCCGGGAACCTCGGTCAGACCCAGCTGGCGACGGCTCTCACGCAGAACAACGTGGCCGGCGGCGGCATCGCCCAGGTCCCGACCACCCCACGTCTGCAGCCGGAGTACCTGCTGGCACACCTCCCCAACTCCACCCAGCAACGGTTCCTGTCCCTGCAACCGTTCGAACCGGTGTCCTCGTCGACCAAGCAGCAGAACCTGACGGCGTTCATGACGGCGTCAGCGGATCCGAATGACTACGGCCAGCTCTCGGTGTTCGAGACGCCACCGCAGGACAACGTGGATGGCCCAGCCCTGATCACCAACGCCATCAAGTCCAACACGGCCATCTCCAGCGAGCTGAGCCTGCTCAACCAGGGCAGCTCCGAGGTCGTGCTCGGCCAGGTCGAAGCCATCCCCATCGACCAGACCCTCCTCTACGTCCAGCCCATCTACGTCCAGTCGTCTTCCAACCAGGTCCCCACCGTCAAGGACGTGGTCGTGGTCTACAACGGCACGGCCTACAACTCCGGGAACGCCTCGCTCGACGCCGCTCTGTGCAAGGTCACCAACAGCGACGGGTCCCAGCCGTTCAGCATGTACTGCGGTACCAGCGCGGCAACGGCGAGCGCACAGGGTCCCGGGGCGGGAGCAGGGGGGAACGCAGGGGGCGGCGGGACGACGACGACCACGACGCCGGGGTCGACAGCTCCTCCGACCACCAGCCCGTCGACCACGCCTCCCGCCGGCGGTGGCGGCCAGACGGTCCAGAGCCTGCTGGGTGTCGCCCAGACGCAGTTCGCAGCGGCCATGAACGCCCTCAGGAGCGGCAACCTGGCCGCCTACCAGCAGGCCGTCACCGCAGCCTCGAACGCCGTCAACCAGGCTGCGGCCCTGGCCGGCAAACCAACAGGCGCCACCACCACAACGCCGCCGACCACAGCCCCTCCACCCACCAGCCCGCCACCCACCAGCCCGCCACCCACCAGCCCGCTACCTACCACCATCCCGCCGGCGCCCGCCTGAGCCGCGGACCCAGCGAATCGAGGCACTTATCCTCGGTCCCGCCCCGGACGCGACCTTGGGGACGGCGTGCTCGCAGCGAGCCTGGCAGGCCCCGCCCATGACCAGGACGTCGCCCGGACCCGGCCGCAGGTCGATGGAACGCCCGCCCCCGTAGGGTCGGAGAAGGAAGGGTCGAGGGGCTCCGACGGTCAGGATCGCCACCACGGTGTCCTCGAGGTGGCGCAGCTCCCGGTCGGCGTGGAAGGCGACGCTGTCGTGACCGTCCCGGTAATAGTTGAGCCCCAGGGCGGAGAAACGGACGCGGTGCCGCCGAGCCATCTGGGCACGGAACTCCACGAGCGCCGGATCGGGTAGGTCGGCGCCTGCCTGGTACCAGTGGGTGAGACGGGGCTCGTCGACCGTCCGGTCGTACATGCGGCGTCGGCGCTGGCGCCACGTGACATCACGGGCCAGCCGTTCGAGGACATCGTCGCTCCCGCTCATCCACTCGCGGGCGATCTCCACCCATGCCCCGCCGCCGAGATCGGTGCGGTGGAAAGGGGTGTCGGGGCGCACCCGGGTGGGCCCGGCGGCGAAGAGGCTGGTCTGTCCGATGACCATGCTGAACACAGTAGGCGAACACACGTTCGTCTCGTCAAGTCAGCGGTCGACCTGGCTCATGTCCGGATAGCGGTCGCCGGCCGCGGCGCCGACGTTGGTGTCCAACCAGGCCAGCTCGCCGGCTTCGAGGTTCTCGTGCGCCAAGCGGGGATTCTGCCGGCGGAAGTCGTCGTCGGCCAGGTCGTCGAGGCCGGTGATCGAACCGGTGAGGAAGCCCCGGCCCAGCGGGCTGTAGGCGACGAAGCCGATGCCCAGCTCCCGCACGGTGGGCAGGATCTTGGCCTCGGGGTCCCGGATGACCCGCAGCCAGGAGCCCCCTCGGCGACCGAGGGCTAGGCAGGAGCCCTGACCAGGTCGATGGCCCCCAGGAACGTCTCCGCCCAGTGCGACACATCGTCCTCGAAGACCCGCTTGCGCAGCGCCCGCATACGCCGGCCCGACTCGGTCGGGCTGACCCTGACGGCCCGACCGATGGTGTCCTTGAGGCCGTCGATGTCGTAGGGGTTGATGATGAATGCCTGGCGCAGCTCGTCGGCGGCGCCGGTGAACTCGGAGAGGACCAGCGCGCCGCGCTCGTCATGGCGGCAGGCCACGTACTCCTTGGCCACCAGGTTCATGCCGTCGCGCAGCGGGGTGACGAGCATGACATCGGCCACCAGGTAGAGCGCCGCCATCTCCTCACGGGGGAAGGACTGGTGCAGGTAGTGCACGGCGGGGTGGCCGACCGTGGCGTGCTCACCGTTGATGCGCCCCACCACCAGCTCCACGTCGTCGCGTAGCCGTTGATACTCATCCACCCGGCCCCGGCTGGGGCTGGCCACCTGCACCAGCACGACATCCGCTGGGTCGATCGCCCCCTCGTCGAGTAGCTCGGCGTAGGCCAGGAGCCGGTGGCGGATGCCCTTGGTGTAGTCGAGGCGGTCCACGCCCAGCAGGACGACATCGGGGTAGCCGAGCTCGGCGCGGATCTGCTCGGCCCGGGCCACCACGTCCGGTCGCTTGGCCAGCTCCTCGAGGCTGGTGCTGTCGATGGAGATGGGGAACGACCCGGCCCGTAGCTGGCGAGCTGGACCGGGGCGGGCCCCGGCGGTGCGGGCGTCGCTGGCCGGCCCGTCTGCACCGGCCCCGTTCGCCGCCGCACCATTCGCCTTCGGCCCCCCGCCGCCGAGCTCGACGACCGAACCCCGGGTGGTGGCCCCGGTGACGCGGCGCACTGCGCGCAGGAAGTTGGAGGCGTCGTCGCGGCGTTGGAAGCCCAGCAGGTCGGCGCCCAAAAGGCCCTCGATGATCTGGCGGCGCCACGGGAGGCGGGCGTAGAGCTCGAAGGGCGGGAAGGGGATGTGATTGAAAAAGCCGATGCGCAGATCGGGGCGAAGGGTGCGGATCATCGCCGGCACCAGTTGGAGCTGGTAGTCCTGGACCCACACCAGCGCTTCTCTGGCGGCCTCGGAGACGGCCGCGTTGGCGAAGCGCTGGTTGACGATCACGTAGCTGTCCCACCAATGCCGGTCGAAGACCGGGGGGGCGGTCACGTCGTGGTAGAGCGGCCACAGGGTGGCGTTGGAGAAGCCCTCGTAGTACTCGATCAGCTCGGTGCCGCTCAGGTCGACGGGGATCAGGCGCATGCCGTTCTTCTCGAAGGGCTCGAAGTGAGCGTCCGTCACGCCGCTCCAGCCGATCCACGACCCGCCCCGCTCGGCCATGACCGGAGCCATGGCCGTGACCAGGCCACCGGGGCTGGTCCGCCACCCCTCCGTGCCGTCGGCGCCCGCCGTGTGGTCCACCGGCAGGCGGTTGGCCACGATCACGAACGAGTTCTTCCGTCGGGACCGAGCCATGTGCTCACCCTACGACGGCGCTGCCCCGACTGCTGGCGGACGCGTGTTGACGGCAGGGGCCGGGCGACGCAGGGGCCGGCCGTCCTGGGGCACACAGGACGCGGTGGCGTAGATTTGACCCGTGATCAGCCTCGAAGAAGCCCGGGACCGTGTCCTGCGATCGTGCCCGGCGGCCAGCCCGGTCTGCCTGACGGTCGGCGAGGTGCTGGGTCGCGTGCTGGCGGAGCCGGTTCATGCAACAGAAGCGGTCCCACCGTTCGCCAACTCGGCCATGGACGGCTTCGCCGTCCGGGCCGCCGATCTTCTGGGGGCCTCGCCGGCGTGCCCGACGGGCCTGTCGGTGGTGGGGACCATCGCCGCCGGGCACGCTCCGGGACCGGCGGTGGGCCCCGGAGAGGCCGTGCGGATCATGACCGGTGCGCCCTTCCCTGACGGGGCGGACGCCATCGCCATCGTGGAGACGACCAGGCCGGACGGCGACGATCGGGTGCTGGTGGAGCGACCGGTCGCCGCCGGCGACCACATCCGCGCCGCAGGCGAAGACATCGCTGCCGGCCAACAGGTGTTCGATGTCGGCACCGTGCTCGGGCCCGGTCACCTGGGCGTGCTGGCCACCGCCGGTCGGAGCGAGGTGGCGGTGGTGCCCGCCCCCCGGGTGGGTGTCCTGTCCACGGGCGACGAGCTGGTCGACGGTGGTGGGCCGCTGCGCCCCGGGCAGATCCGTGACAGCAACCGCCTGACGCTGCTGGCCCTGCTCCGCAGAGATGGGTACCCCGTCGTCGACCTGGGCATCGCTCGCGACGACGAAGCCGAGATCAACGACAGGCTGACCGAAGCGGCGGCCACCTGCGATGCCGTGCTGACCAGCGGGGGCGTGTCGATGGGCGACTTCGACTACGTCAAGAAGGTTCTCGACGAGATCGGGGACATGACGTGGATGCAGGTGGCCATCCGTCCGGCCAAGCCGTTTGCCTTCGGCACCATCGGCACCACGGCGATCTTCGGCCTGCCGGGAAACCCCGTGTCGTCCATGGTCAGCTACGAGCTGCTGGCCCGATCCGGGCTCCGGTCCATGGCCGGCCACGCTTCGGGTGACCTGCACCATCCGCTCGTTCCCGCGCTGGCCGACGATGACAGCCTGCGTCGGCGCCCGGACCCCCGCACCAACTACCGCCGGGTCCACGCCACCATGGGCGACGACGGTCGCTACCACGTCCGCACGGCGGGGGGACAGGCCTCCAACCTGCTGTGGCCCATGGCCGTCGCCGATGCCCTGGCCGTCGTCCCACCCGGCGACGGCGTCGTTGGCGGCGGTGAGGTCAGCATCATCCTCCTACCCGACTAAAGGCTCGAGGCCCGGGCCGCAACAGTGCTTACCTGCTGGCGGCTCAGCTTGACCAGCCTCACCCACCACGTGGCTGGGGTGGTCGATCCACCATTAGTTCTCCATTGGTTCGGTCGGAGGTCCATCAGCACGGTGGGCGATGACCCGGCCGAACTTTTCCAAGACCCTCTCGGCACTCGTGCCCTCAGCGTCCCCCCCCGCCCGAAGCAGAAGGGCCGAGTAATACCCGAGCCAACTGACGACCCGAGGGCCATCGTCATCATCCATAAGGTCGTGGGCCAACTGGAGAACGAGCGCGTGATCCTCGTGGATGCTGGCGGCAACGATGGCTTGGGCTTTCCGTTGCGGCCGATCGAACGTTCCGCCCTCTGCGTCAGTCATTTTCGCCCTCTCGGCTCCCGGTCGCCGAGGTGGTTCATCGTTGCGGTTCTGTCGTGGTGTGGCTGTGTGCGCCTCTTCCAGAACGGCTGCTTCCAATGACGAAACCGACGGGTTTTTGTTTCGACTTGCGAATCCGACATCAACGTCGAGATGTTGTGGACACTGGGTCGGTCGAGTACGTCTTCGAGGTCGGTGACGTGCAGTGCCGTTCTGGTGGCCTGACGCTCACGGTGATGCTCGAAGCGACGATCGGACTTTGCCGGCTTGCCGGCAACTTGATGATGGCTACCCATGGAGTTCCTCCCTGTATGTCGGCGGGGGGCCCGTGTGCGTCTAGGCAAACAGTCCTGCGGCCGCGTGGAGCACCGCCCACCCGGCAGCGCTCCTGAGGTCGAGAGCGTGCCGAGAAGCGGGCTTCTCCAACACCGGAAGTGACAGCAGGATCTCGGCGACCTATGGGTCGTTCAGGAGACTCCATTCGCTCGTCTCTTGCGGTGAGTCCACCTTACTCCTAAACCCGAACACACCGGGGCTGCGGCGATAACCTTCCCGAGTCAGTTGTGCCGGGTGACGTTGACGGTGTCGGTCTGGTGGTAGTTGTGCATGCGTCCTCTGTCGTGTCTGCGACCTGGAAGCGGCCCTGGTCACCATGGGTCGTGCACACGTCGTACTGCCCGTTGACACCCTCGGCTGTCACCCGGTCACGGGCCTGCAGATGCGCCACCAGCATGTCCCTGATCTCGACGAAGGCCACGGCCGGTCAGGCCGCTGCGCCGGATGAGTGAGCGGCCCGCCGCCCTAAACGCAGTGCCCGCTGCGTTGGACTCACCTTGGCCTCCTCGCGCAGCCTTTCTGTCACGCCTCTCCTCAGCAGCGTCCCGGTCATCCGCGGCCACATCGCGCAGTTCGCCAGCCCTGTCCCGGTCCTCTGCGGCACGGTCTCGGCCGTCGGCGGCAACATCGCGCTGTGCGCCAGCCAAGTCGCGGTCTCCGCAGCATGGTCCCCGTCATCGGCGTCATCGTCGCGGTCGTCCGCAGCATGGTCCCGGTCGTCGCCAGCCTCGTCACGCTCTTCACTGTCCCAGGGTCCGCGAAGCACCTGTGCCGGTTTGCTGAACTCGGTTTCGTCGTTGGTAACCACGCCCCAAACCCTAAGCCACCAACCGCGGGGCGCCTCACGGCTCGGAGTCCCAGTCGGGTCCCCTCGGCTGTTCAGGCTGAGAAAGGGCCTCCGTATTCAACCGACGCAAAAAGACGCCGACGACGGCCGTCCCGGAGACCCACCGATGGTCATTCACCTTTGGGGGGTTGCCCCGGGGGCTATTCGAGCAACAGCGTTGACCGACCTGTCTACCGCGAAACGGCCATGGGTCGTTTCGGCCAGGTGACTCGTCCAGCATGACGAGCTGCGCCGTGCTCCCGTGATCAGGCGGATTCGTCAGTGTGCCGGATGACGACTACGGGACATGGTGAATGCGTGACGCAGTGCTCGCTCACCGAGCCGAGGAGCATCCCGGCGTAGGCGCCATGTCCTCGACTACCGACCACCAAGAGCTCGGCGTGCTCTGCCGCTTTTAGTAGTTGCACTGCGGGATGGCCCTCAATCACGAGAGTCGAGATCTTCACCTTCGGGTGGTCACCGAGAACTTCGGTGACAATTTGGTCCAGCGCAAGCCGGCTCTCCTGGCCCAGATCCAAATCAGCGGGGAATGGCAACATGCCGGGGCCGTAAATGAAGACTGGCAGGTGCCAGGTCGTCACCGCCTGGAGGGACGCTCCGGTCAGTTCGGCCTGTCGAGCGGCCCAACGCAGCGCATCTTTCGACGTACTCGACCCGTCGATGCCGACGACGATGAGACGCTCCAAGTTGGCGACTTCGCTCATTGATCGGCACCTGACCCTTCCATCGCGCTGCTATCGTCCATCTACCCTCCTTGGCAGCCTACCCGGCGTAACAACCCAGCAGCTCAACCCGGTGCCTCCATGGGCGCCCCATAAGCGCCCACGGGGGCGCGCCAGGCGATCACCGCCCGGAGGGTCGCGCCAGTCATCTCCGCTTGGCGAGATGCCCAAGCCAAGGCGTCCTTGGATGCCTCGGAGCCATCCACCCCGACCACGATCCGACCCTGGACTCTGCTGTCAATGCCCTCTGTCACTGATCGTTCCTCCCACCAAGGAGTGAACCAGGCTGACCGAGAGGCCGGTCATGGGCCGAAGGCCCACCCAGAGAGGGTAGTTCGACCCTGAAACCACGCCAACCATGGCCGATGAGGCATGATGATGCTGATGAT
>JALYZO010000051.1 GCA_030945745.1 Actinomycetota bacterium | reverse complement strand
GAACTCCGCCATCCGCGACCGGGGGATCGTCGGCCAGTAGACCTTGGCCGGGATGCCCGTCTTCTCCGCCGCCAGCATCGTGATCCGATGCGCCTGGATGTGGTCCGGGTGGCCATAGAAGCCGTTCGGGTCGTAGGTGACGACCACGTCGGGCTGATAGTGCTCCATGAGTGCGCCCAGCCGCCCTGCGGCCTCGTCCACCGGCGTGGTCCAAAACGAGCCTGGTTCATCGTTCTGGGGCCAGCCCATCATCCCCGAGTCCCGGTACTCCAGCAGCTCGAGATGGCCGACCCCCAAGATGGCGCAGCTCGCTTCGAGCTCCACGCGCCGCAGGGCGATGACTGCCCGGCGATCATGGCCGGCCTCGCCGGGTTTGACGCCTCCGGGGCCGTCGCCACAGGCCCCATCGGTACAGGTCACCAGCACCGTGCGGATGCCCTCGGCGCTGTAACGAGCCAGGATTCCCCCAGTGCTGGTCGCCTCGTCGTCAGGATGGGCGTGCACCGCCATGAGCGTCAAGGGTGGATTGGTCATGGGCGTAGCGTAGGTGCGGAGGCACCGGTAACGACTCGACGGCCGCGCTTCAGCTCAGCCGGCTGGCCCGCTTCTGCGCTTTGGCGGCCGCTCTGCGACCGCGCTTGGCCGCTCTACGACCGCGCTTGGCCGCCTCGCAGGACACATCCTCGGCGACCTGGCGGGCCGACGCCGCCGCCTGGCGACCCTGTTTGGCCGCCAACCTCCCGGCCTTGCGACCCTGCTTTCCGGCAACCTTGCGGGCCTTGCGCCCGGCACCGACGAGGGCATCGGTGTCGGGAAGCGACACCGATGAGGCATGGGAGCGCACGCCCGAGAGGGTGGCGTTGAGCTTCGCAGCTGCCTTGGCCGCCCGACTCGCCTTGCGCCGCCGGCGGAGCACGACGGCGATCAGGACCAGCACGGCACCGCCGGCAAGGGGGGCGACTCGCTTGACCATGGTGTTGCCGGCCGCGTCGAACAGGTCGACCGGTTCCGGCTCCGGCGACTCGATCCGTCGAGGGCCCGAAGGCTCGGCACTTGAAGGAACGTCCGTGCCCCCTGACGCCGCCGTCGTCGCCGACCCGCCCGGAGCCGACGCCGGATGGCTTGACCCCGTCGAACCGTTGGTCCCTGCCTTGTCGGCATTGCCGACCGGTGCCTCGTCCGACGCCTGGTCGGGGACCGCGTCGGCGGGTGCCGAGCTCGACGGCCCCGCCTTCTGATCACCGGCGTTGAGGTCGGCTTCCAGGTTGTCGACGAACTGACCGATGAGCTTGCTGCTCACATCGGCCAGCACCCCTCGCCCGAACTGGGCGACCTTGCCGCTGATGGTCAGGGCGGTGTTGGCGCTGACCTTCGTCCCGTCGCCGTCTGGCGTCATCGTCAGCGTGATGGTGGCGCTGGCGTTGCCCTGACCGCGGGTTTCGCGACCGGACGCCTTCATGACCATCTTCCCGGCGGCCTGGTCAGCCTCGATCATCGTGGCCGTACCCTTGTACTGCGCCTGGATGGGCCCGACCTTGACCTTGACGATCCCTCGGTACTCATCGCCGTCCACCTCATGAAGCTGGGCGCCCGGCAGGAGTGGCGCGATCCGCTCCAGGTCTGTCAGGACCTTCCACGTGGTGTCGCGGTCCACGCCCACCCGAAAATCGTTGTTCAGCTCCATCGGGTCAGATCCTCCACAGTGTCCATGTCAGCCGGATTGCCGTTGCACGCTACTTCGCGCACGAGATCCGGGCGTTGTCGTATCAATACCCTCGCTCCCTCGTCGCCAGTCTTCGGGAGGTCCCCCCACACCTCGCGGCCCAAGCGGACGGGGTTGCGACGCCGCTGTTCGTAGGTGGCCACGGCGATCGGCGACGTCGCCTTGGCTACAGCCCGCCACGCCTCGATCGACAGAAGGGGCTGATCCCCGAGGCCGACGACGATGGCGGCCAGGTCCGTCGTTCGCGCCTCGGCCACCGCCACCTGCAGCGACGTGGCCTGACCGCCCTCCCACGCCGGGTTGTCCAGCACGGTGACCTCGGAGGGCAGCACGCCGGTCAGGTCAACGGCCCCGGTCACCACCCACAGCGGGCCGATGTCGGCGCCGAGGGCGGCCTCCACCGCCCAGGTCACCAGGGCCCGCCCGCGCCACGGAGCCAGCAGCTTGTGGCCGGGTGCCGCCGCGCCGTGGGCGAAGCGACTCCCCCCGCCGGCAGCCAGGATCACCGCCGCCGTGGTCTGCGGGACAGTCATCGGCGTCCGGCCGCTCGCTCCGGTGCGGGCCTGGCCCACCGACCTCCCGTTCTGTGTGACGAAAAGGTGCACCCCTGCACTTTTTCGTCACACAGAACGACAGGAAGCACCGCCAAACGAGTCAACGACCGACGTCCGCGGGCCCTACACCCCGCGCCGGCACCCCTCACGCCGGGCTCGGGTCGTGGTGGATGGGCCCGTCCCGGTCCCGCAGTGACGGGGCCTCCCTGCCGGTGTGCAGGGCGATGATCTCGGCGCAGATGGCCACCGCGGTCTCCTCAGGGGTGCGGGCCCCGATGTCGAGGCCGACGGGCGACAGGAGCCGGGCCAGGCCGGCGTCGTCGACGCCGGCTTCGCGCAGGCGCACCATCCGCTCGTCATGGGTCCGGCGCGATCCCATGACGCCGAGGTAACCGACGGCGGTGCCCAGCGACGACACCACGGCGGGCACGTCGAACTTGGGGTCATGGGTCAGCACGCACACCGCATCCCGGGGCCCCAAGGTGTCACCGACCTTGGCCAGGTGCCGGTCGGGCCAGTCGACGACGACCTCGTCGGCCATGGGGAACCGGGATCGGGTGGCGAACACGGGGCGGGCGTCGCACACGGTGACATGGAAACCGAGGATCTTGGCCACCTTGGCCAGCGCGGCGGTGAAGTCGACGGCCCCGAAGATGATCATGGCCGGCGGGGGGGCGAACGACTCGATGAACACCGACAGGGCCCTGTCGCGCGCCTCGCCGTGGGGGCCGTAGTGGCGGGCCGCGGTGACGCCGACCGCCAGCTCGCCCAGAGCGTCGCGTCGCACCACCCGGTCGAGGTCGGCGTTGCCCAAGCTGCCCACGGCGTCGGGGGTGGCTCCGGGGAGCACCAGCATCTTGGCGCCCAGCAGCTCGGGGGGACCCTCGATGACCTCGGCCAGGGCGGCCGGTTGCTCGGCCCGCAGGGCGGCGGCCAGCAGCGGGTAGATCTCACTCATCGCAACAACCGACGACGGCGACGCCGAGGGTGGTTCACCAGTCCAGAGCTTCGATGAACAACCGGATGGTGCCCCCGCACGTCAGGCCCACGGCGAACGCCTCGTCGTCGGAGTAGCCGAAGGTGGTCATCCGGGCTCCGCCACCTTGGAGGACGTCCAGGGCCTCGGCCACCACGGCGGCCTCGACGCAGCCACCCGAGACCGAACCGGCTACCTCACCAGCCTCACTGACCACCATGGTGGCTCCGGGCAGCCGGGGTCCGGAACCCTCGATGCCGACGACGCGGGCGACCGCCACCCGCTTGCCCTCGGCATGCCACCGGTCGATGTCGTTGAGCACCTCTCTCATCGCTGCTTGCCTCCTATGAGCACGGCCAGCTCCTCGAGCGCAGCCAGCGAATGCCCTTCGACGAACTGATCAACGTGTGGGAGGGCGGCGGCCATTCCACGTGCCAACGGCTCGTAGCCGGGGGACGCCTTGAGCGGGTTGACCCACACCACCCGATGTGCCACGCGGGCCAGGCGGCCCATCTCCTCCCCCAGGTCCGCCGGGTCACCCCGATCCCACCCGTCGGAAACGATCACGACCACCGCTCCTCGGGCCAGACCCCGGGCTCCCCACCGATCGTTGAAGGCACGCAGGCCTTCGCCCAACCGGGTGCCGCCGGAATAGTCGACGACCGTGGCTGCCGCCCGACGCACGGCGACGTCGGGGTCGCGCCCGCCCAGCTCGCGAGTCAGGCGGGTGAGGCGGGTCCCCAGGGCGAACGCCTCGACCCGCCCCGGTCCCCGGGCGGCGACAGCGGCCTGGGCGAAGCGCAGCATGGCCCGGGCGTAAGGCTCCATGGACCCCGACACATCGGCGATGAGGACCAGCCGCCGGGGTCGCTGAGAGGGTGCTTTGCGGCCCGGTCGGACGACCTCACCGTCGGTGCGCATGGCGCGCCGCAGCGTGACCCGCAGGTCGGGGTGTCCACGGGACCGGCGGCCGCGACGCAGGCGACGGCTGCGGCGCAGATCGGCCGTGGTGCGCAACAGCGCCAGCAGGCGGGCCGCCTCGGACCACTCGGCGTTGTTGAGGCTGGCGAGGTCCTTGTGGCGGAGCACCTCGGTGGCGCTGTAGCGCACGGCGACGGTCGGGTCACAGGACTCTTCGTCCGGTGAGGGCGCATCGCCGCCATCGGTCCCCTCGTCGTCGTCGAAGGCCACGGTCATCGGCGAGCCCTGCGGAGGAAGGGCGGCCCACGTGGCCCGATCCAACCAGAACGACTCGAAGACCCGGTCGTAGACGGCGATGTGCTCCGGGCGGCGGACCAGAGTGGCCCGACCAGCCCAGTAGACCACAGAGCGACGATCGACCCCGACAGCGCCGAGGGCCTCCACGAAGCTGATGACCGAGCCGACGGGCTCGGTCACCCCGGCACCGGTCAGGACCCGGGCGAAGGCCACGGCGATCCGCTCGAACCCCTCCGGTCCCGCCGGTCCCGCGCTCTTCGCCGGCCCCAGGGCGTCACCGCCCAAGGTTGGTGCCCCTCGGGATCAGGGCGGAGCGGACCAGTTGGGCGATCCCCGACTCCCGGACCCGAGCCTGATCCTCCTGGTACTTGAGAACGGTTCCGAGCGTCAGGTCGATGCTGCGCTCGTCGATCTCGGTGCGCCCCAGGGCGGCCAGGGCCGCAGTCCAGTCGATGGTCTCGGCCACCCCCGGCGGCTTGTAGAGGTGCATGGCCCGCACGGCCTCCACCGCAGCGGCGACCTGTTCGGCGAGAAGCGGGGCGGCCTGGGGGGCCCGGCGCCGGACGATGGCCACCTCCCGCTCGAAGTCGGGATGGGCCACCCAGTGGTACAGGCAGCGGCGCTTCAAGGCGTCGTGCACGTCCCGGGTCCGGTTCGACGTGATGATGACGATGGGCGGGACCTTGGCGCGCAAGGTCCCGAGCTCGGGGATGGTCACCGCGTACTCGGAGAGCACCTCGAGCAGGAACGCCTCGAACTCGTCGTCGGCTCGGTCGATCTCGTCGATGAGCAGCACCGGCGGCGGGCCTTCGCCATGGTCGATGGCCGCCAGGATGGCCCGGCGGATCAGGAACCGCTCGGTGTACAGCTCGTTCTCCACGTCGGAGGCCCTACCACTCGAACCGGCCGCACTCGACCCGGCCGCACTCGAACCGGCCCGCAGGTGCAGCAACTGGCGGGCGTAGTCCCACTCGTAGACGGCCTGGGCCACGTCGATGCCCTCGTAGCACTGCAGGCGGAGCAGCTCGCCGCCTGTCCACGCCGAGAGCACCTTGGCCACCTCTGTCTTGCCCACCCCGGCCTCGCCTTCGAGCAGGAGAGGCCGGTGCAGCACCAGGGCCAGAAAGATGGACGTGGCCAGGCCCTCGTCGGCCAGGTACCCCTGATCGGCGAGGGCCCCGGCGACGTCTTCGACGGTCAGGCCGGGCGGGTCGGCGGCTCCCGCCGCGCTGGCTGAGGCTGCGGCCAAGGGCTCAGCTGACCCCGGCCTCTTCCAGTGCCCTACGGACCAGTACCTGGACAAGGTGCTGGCGATACTCCACGCTGGCGTTGAGGTCGGCGGGGGGGTCGAGCCCGTCGGCCGCCTTGGCGGCCGCCTCCGCGGCGGTCGCTCCCCCGGCGACCGCCTCCTCGCTGGCCGCGGCCCGCACCGGCGTCGAGCCCATGTTGACCAGGCCGATGCCGGTGGTGCCGTTGTGGACGGCGGCCACACCGACGATGGCCCAGTCCTGGGCCCGGCGGTTGAACTTCTGGAACGACCAGCCGACGCCGGCCAACTTCGGCACGCTGATCTCGGTGAGGATCTCGTTGTCGGCCAGCGCCGTCTCCAAGAAGCCCTCGAAGAAATCATCCGCTTCAATCTGGCGCTCGCCGTTGGGGCCGACGGCGGTGAAGGTGGCTCGCAGGGCCAGCATGACCGCAGGGAGGTCGGAGGCCGGGTCGCCGTGGGCGATGCTGCCGCCGATGGTGCCCCGGTGGCGGACCTGGGGATCGCCGACCTTGCCAGTGGCGCGCGCCAGGAGGGGAACCTCCCGGGTCAGCAGATCGCTGGTCTCGACGGCGTGGTGACGGGTCAGCGCCCCGATGACGATGCGGTCACCGGCGTCGCTGATGTAGTTGAGCTCCGCCAACCGGCCGATGTCGATCACCACGCTGGGAGCCGCCAGGCGCAGCTTCATGAGGGGCAG
This sequence comes from Actinomycetota bacterium, assembly GCA_030945745.1. GTDB lineage: Bacteria > Actinomycetota > Acidimicrobiia > Acidimicrobiales > Palsa-688 > JALZAH01. The sequence continues at coordinate 10,194 of JALYZO010000051.1, read as the reverse complement.
CAGGGAGTGACCTCCGGCCATCAGCTTGGCGTCCTCGCCGTTGTCGACCAGGGCCCCGAGGGCCTCTTCGAGCGACGTGGGCCTCTGGTAGTCGAATGCGGACGGGATCACGCCGCACCCCCCTTAGCTGAGCTGGTGGCTGCGGCGGCATTGATGGCGCTCCACACCCGGTTGGGTGAGGCGGGCATCTCCATGTTGGTGATGCCCAGCGGGCGGAGGGCGTCGATGATGGCGTTCATGACCGCCGGGGCGGCGCCGATGGTGCCGGCCTCACCGACCCCCTTGACGCCCATCGGGTTGACGGGGCTGGGGGTGACGGTGTGGTCGAGCACGAAGCTCGGGAACTCGGTGGCCGAAGGGACCATGTAGTCCATCAACGTGGCCGTGAGCAGGTTGCCGTCATCGTCGTAGATGGCCTCTTCGAGCAGCGCCTGGGCGGCGCCCTGAACAATGCCGCCGTGAAGCTGGCCCTCGACGATCAACGGGTTGACCTGGTTGCCGCAGTCGTCGACGGCCACGTACTTGTCGACATTCACCGAACCGGTCTCGGTGTCGACCTCGACGATGCAGATGTGGGTGCCGAAAGGAAAGGTGAAGTTCGGCGGGTCCCAGTGGCTGATCCCCTCCAGGTTGGGCTCCATGCCTTCGGGGAGGTTGTGTGCGGTGAAGGCGGCGAACGCCACCTCGGCGATGGCCATCTTGCGGTCCGGGGAGCCCTTGACCTCGAACGAGCCGGCGCGCAGGGTCAGGTCCTCCTCGGCCACCTCCATCAGGTGGGCGGCCAGCTTGGCCGCCTTGTCGACGACCCGGTCGGTGGCGTTGAACACGGCGGTACCGCCGACAGCCAGCGAACGCGACCCGTAGGTGTCCAACCCGAACGGTGAGACGGCGGTGTCGGAGTGGAGCACATCGACTTCGTCGGGGCTGATCCCCAACTTCTCGGCGACGATCATCGACCATGACGTCTCGTGGCCCTGGCCGTGCGGCGTGGTGCCCGTGACCACCTGCACCTTGCCGGTGGGCTGGATGCGGACGGTGGCCGCCTCCCAGCCACCAACGCCGAACCCCAGGCCTCCGAGGGCGCGGGACGGGGCCAGGCCGCACATCTCGAAGTACGACGAGATGCCGATGCCGAGCAGCTTGGTGTCACCGGCATCGCGCCGACGGGTCTGCTCGGCGCGCAGCTCGATGTAGTTGGCGTGCTCGAGCGCCTTGTCCATGGCCGGCTCATAGTCGCCGCTGTCATAGACCAGGCCGGCGGTAGCCGGGTAGGGGAACTGGTCGGGCTGGATGAAGTTGCGCCGGCGCAGCTCGGCGGGGTCGAGGTCCATCGCTGCGGCGAGGGCATCGATGGACCGCTCGATGGCGTAGCAGGCCTCCGGTCGTCCCGCGCCCCGGTAGGCGTCGGTCGGGGTCTTGGTGGTGAACACCCCGGTGCAGGTGAAGCCGAAGTTGGCGATGTCGTACACCCCTCCGTAGATGAACGCGCCCAGCAGGGGGATGCCGGGGGTGATGAGCTGCAGGTAGCCACCCATGTCGGCCAGCAGCCTCACCCGGACGGCGGTGATCTTTCCCTCGGCGGTGGCCGCCAGCTCGACGTTCTGGATCTGGCCCCGGCCGTGCACCGTGGCCACCGAGTGCTCGGAGCGCTCCTCGATCCAGCGGATCGGCCGGCGCATCCTCTTGGCCAGGACCACGCCCAGGACCTCCTCTGCGTAGACGTTCAGCTTGGCCCCGAAGCCGCCGCCCACCGAGGGGGCCACGACGCGCAGCTGCGTCTCGTTGATCCCGGTGGTCACGGCCAGCATGACCTTGAGGATGTGGGGGATCTGCGTCGAGGAGTAGACGGTGTAGTCGCCGCCGAACGGTTGGGGAACGACCACGACCCCGCGGGTCTCCATCGGCGAGGGGAGGAGCCGCTGCTGCACGTAACGCTCGCTCACCGTGTGGGCGGCATCGGCGAACGCCGCCTCGAGCGCCTCGGGGTCAGGCTGGATCTCCCACGTGTAGCACGTGTTGGTCCCAAGGTCCTCGTGGACCAGCACCCGGTCGGAGAGGGCATCGTCGAGGTCGACCACCGCCGGCAGCGCTTCGATGTCGACGATGACGGCATCCGCGGCGTCATGCGCCTGATACTCGCTCTGCGCCAGGACCACGGCGACGGCGTCGCCCACATAGTTGACGGTCCCCACCGCCACGGGAAGGTGGGGCGGGTTCTTCATGTCCTCGGTGACCGGCCACGCACAGGGCATGGGCGCGGCCCACTCGCCGGCCAGGTCCTCTCCGCTGAACGCGGCGACCACGCCGGGCATGGCCAGGGCGTCGGAGAAATCGATGCTGGTGATCGTGCCGTGGGCCATCGAGCTGCGGACGATGGCCGCATGCAGGACGCCCGGCACCACCAGGTCGGCGACGAAGCGGGACTCCCCCGACAGCAGGGCGGGATCCTCACGCCGCACCCGGCGCTTGCCCATGACCTTGAGGGACTCGTCGGACTGTGGAGTACCAGCGGGGATCTCGGTGGCGGTCATGAGGCCGCCCCGGCAGCGACGGTGGGCGTCGCAGCCTTGGCCGCGGCCAGCACGGCGCGGACGATGTTGTGGTAGCCGGTGCAGCGACACAGGTTGCCTTCGAGGCCCTCGCGGACCTCGTCCTCGGTCGGGTCCGGGTTCTCCTTGAGCAGCGAGACGGCGGCCATGACCATGCCGGGCGTGCAGTAGCCGCACTGCAGGCCGTGCTCCTGTTGAAAGGCGGTCTGCATCGGGTGCATGGTGGCCCCATCGGCCAGGCCTTCGATGGTGGTGATCTCGGCTCCGTCGGCCTGGGCGGCCAGCGCCGTGCACGACTTCACCGACTCCCCGTCGATGTGCACCGTGCACGCCCCGCACGAGGACGTGTCGCAGCCGATGTTGGTGCCCGTGAGACCGACGACGTCACGCAGGTAGTGGACCAGCAGCAGGCGAGGCTCGACCTCGTGTTCGGTTTGCTGGCCGTTGACGACCATGGACACCTTCATGCAGTTCTCCCTTGATTGGGACGGTTCGATGACGACGAGGCGATTCGCCTCCTAGGAGCATGACCGGCGTCACAGCACAAGTGTGCGCAGCGCGATCAGCCGCCGATCTGGCTCATCGACCGCTTCGGCCGGATGAAGTGGACCTGACCGATGGAATGACCGGCCCACTTGCGCCCGACCTCGGCTTCGATGGCTGCCGCCAGGTCGTCGTCGGTGCCCTCGCCGCGCAGGATGGCGCGCAGGTCGCACTCGCGGACGGCGAAGAGGCAGTTGCGCAACTGACCTTCCGCGGTGAGGCGGATCCGATCACAGGACTCGCAGAACGACTGGGTGACGCTGGCCACCACTCCGACCCGGCCGTTGCCGTCGGCGTAGGCGAAGCGCTCAGCCGGCATCGAACCCCGCGCCTCGGTGTCGGTCGCCAGTGGGAACACGGCATGGATCCGTTCGATGATCTCGGTGGCCGGCATCACCTGGCCCCCGCTCCAGTTGCCGTCGCCGTCGAGGGGCATCCATTCGATGAAGCGGACCTCCACCCCCCGAGCGCGCCCGAAGGCGGCGAAGGCCTCGATCTCGTCGTCATTGACCCCCTTCACCACTACGCAGTTGATCTTGACCGGATCGAAGCCGGCGGCCACTGCGGTGTCGATCCCCGACAGCACCCGGGGCAGGGCGTCGCGCCCGGTGATGGAGGCGAAGCGCTGCGGGTCGAGGGAGTCACACGAGATGTTGATCCGCCGCAGCCCTGCGCCCCGCAGGTCGGTGGCCATGACGTCGAGGGTGGCGGCGTTGGTGGTCATCGACACATCGACGCCCAGCTCGGCGAGGCGCCTGATGAGGACGGGGAGATGCGCTCGCACGGTGGGCTCGCCGCCGGTGATCCGGACGCTCTCGAACCCGAATCGCTCCACGCAGACCTTGGCCACGCGGGTCAGCTCCTCGTAGGTGAGCAGCTCGTTGCGAGGCAGCCACGTCATGCCCTCGTTGGGCATGCAGTAGGTGCACCGGAAGTTGCACCGGTCGGTGATGGAGATGCGCAGGTCCCGAACGGTGCGCCCGTGCGGGTCCACGAGTGCGGAGGCCACCACTCCAGCCTACGGGTGATCTCTGGCCTGACGTAGGTACTGCAGGGGGAGAACTGCCGCAGATGCCAGGACGCCAGTCGGCCATTCCCAAAAATTGGGGGCAAGAGAGCTCGTCGAACTCATCCAAGCCTTCGTCGGCCGACCCGGTCGAGGTTCGTAAGAAGCGGGCGGAGCGCCGGGCTGATGCCCGGGCCACGAAGCGCTCTCAAGGCAAAGCAGCCCGGTACTGCCAGAGCGCATCTCAAACGTCGGGAACCCGATGAGATCGTCGAGCACCAGCCGGCGCCCGTTACGCAGGGTGCGGCGCCGATCTGGCCGGCGCGGAAGTCGTCGGCGGGGTGGTTCGCCAGCGGACGAGTGTTGGAGGCGGAACCACAGCAGATCGCCGTCAGCTCCCCGGTCGGCTCGGCATTGGGGAGCGGGCTACTGCCCTTTGCCCGGGTCAGGAGGACGTAATGCTCTATCTACGGCGCCGAACAGATGCACAACATGGCCCATGACCCCGACACAGCAATCAATTGACGCCGACCTGAAGGAGGCGGTCGTGGACGAATTGGAGTGGACACCGAGCGTGAACGGTACGCACATCGGTGTCACCGTTGACCACGGCGCTGTCATGCTCTCTGGCGAGGTCGACACGTTCCCGGAGCGAGTCTCTGCTGAGAAGGCAGCACTGCGCGTCCAAGGGGTGACAGCAGTCGCCGAGGAAGTCATCGTCCGAAATATCTGGACCGCAGTGTCTGACAGCGACATTGCCCGGGAAGCCACTGAGGCGCTTGAACGCGCCGTAGACGTGCCACGCGCGGTGAAAGCCGTCGTCCAACATCACTCCATCACCTTGTCAGGGCAGGTCACCTGGAACTACCAGCGCGACGCCGCCGCACGGGCGGTGCGCTACCTCAAAGGCGTCACAGGTTTTTACAACGACGTGACGATCAAGCCTACCGTTTCGGCAGTCGGGCTCGAGGCTACGATCGGCGCCGCGCTTGTGCGCAACGCTCAACTCGAGGGCAGGAACATCACGGTGTCGGCCGACGGTAGTGCTGTCACACTCGAGGGGACGGTTCACACGGCCTCCGAGCGCCGGCAGGCGAATCTGGCAGCCTGGTCAGCGCCGGGTGTCAGCTCAGTCATGAATCACCTGCAAGTTGTGGTTTAAGGATCGTCGGATCCTAGTCACCAGAACCACAGCAACAGCTAGCCGTTGAGAAGCCGCCCTAGTCCTCGGGAAGGTCGGCGCTGACGACGTGGGGGCGACCCGGGTGTTCGGCCGAGTGGGATCCGAAAGGTCCTCACCTCGCAGGTGAGCCATGCAGCCCTCAGCATCTGCCGGCTCAGCGCAACGGGCTGTCGATGAGAGGGGTCGGCAGACCTCCCGACCGACGTTAGGAATTTGCTTGCATTATCGGGCCTCGTTTGAGATGAGGACCGTGAACGTCCAACGACAGACGAACGAGAGATAGCGAGAACATTGTCATGAAAGCGCTGGTTTTCCATGGTCCCGGCTCGAAGGCCTGGGAGGAGGTCCCTCGCCCGGCACTGGTTGCCGATACCGACGCGATCATCCGGGTCGACAGCACCACCATTTGTGGTACGGACCTGCACATTCTCAAGGGTGATCTTCCGGCGATGACCGCTGGACGCATCATCGGCCATGAGGCGGTCGGGACGGTCGCGGAGGTCGGGTCCGGTGTGAAGAACGTGCACGTCGGGGACCATGTCCTGGTGTCGTGTATCACCGCTTGTGGCGCTTGTCGGTTCTGCCGGGAGGCCCGCTACGGCCAGTGCGTGGGTGGCGGGGGTTGGATTCTCGGCAACGAGATCGACGGGACCCAGGCCGAATACGTCCGCGTACCGTTCGCCGACACGTCCACCTATCCGGGGCCGGCCGGAGTGAGCGACGAAGAGTTGCTCATGCTTGCCGACATCCTCCCGACCGGCTACGAGGTCGGTGTTCTCAACGGACAGGTTAGACCGGGTGACATCGTCGCCGTGGTCGGGGGTGGTCCTGTGGGTCTGTCAGCGATGATGGGCGCCGCCCTTTACAGCCCGAGCCACATCGTGGCGATCGACCTGGCCTCCAGCCGGCTCGAGGCGGCCAAGCAGTTCGGCGCCGACATCGTCGTGAACAACGCTAAGGAGGACGCTGTGAGGATCCTGGGGGACCTTACCGACGGGCTCGGCGCTGATGTCGCGATCGAAGCGGTCGGGCTTCCTGCAACCTTCGAGCTTGCCACCAAACTGGTCCGTCCCGGGGGACGGGTAGCCAACATTGGCGTGCACGGCGAACCGGTCACCCTGCATCTCGAGGAGCTGTGGACGCGAGACGTCACAATTACAACCGGCCTGGTCGACACGTACTCCATGCCGACCCTGCTGCGACTCCTGGCGAATCGGCAAGTTGATGTCGGCCGCTTCGTCACCCACCACTTCTCCCTCGGAGACACGATGAAGGCATACGACGTCTTTTCCCGAGCGAGCGAAACGGCAGCGTTGAAAGTGGTCATGACCCGAGACGCCTGACGCTCGTCCGCTGGCCGGACGCGAACCCTTTCGGACCTGATCAACGCCGATTGCTCCCGGGGTCGGCGCGGGCCTCGGCAAGCGAGGGCTACAAGACGCCACCCGAGGTGATCACCGTAACCTCCGACACCATCCGTACGGCGCCCTCGAGTGGCGATCACGCGCAACCTCGAGTTCGGGGTCGGTCGAGAATCTGAGCGTCTCGGACCGCCACGGCTGGAGTCCCCACCGCTTCCGACCTTGGCGATCTTCTGTCGTCCGCCAAGGTGCGTGATGTCGTCGGCCTCTACCTCGACCCGGCAAAGACCGTGGTTCTCTGCGTGGATGAGAAGGTGCACAACTAGGCACGTCTCATACCCAGGAAGGGAGGATAGCTCGGACTGGGTATCTCGGGTTTCGTCGAAGTCGTGTCCGGCTTTTCGAATTGCCGTCGGCCGCGAAGCCGCGCACGACCGACAGCCGCTGCGCACGCCAGTTGGACCCCTCCGGGGCAGCGTCGCCCACTCCAAGGCGTCCGCCACGCTGAACGTTTCGACGCTGGCCCATCGGGATGGGTGACGAACTGCGCAAGGAACAGGCCGGCGCGCTCCAACTTCTAGCCGAGGGACCGCCGCAGCGCCAGGTAGTCGGCTGTCAAGGGCCATTGAGATCTCCCCGGGGACTCCCCGTCTACGGCGGCGCGGTGGAGCGCAACGCTTCGGTGTTGACCTTGGCGAAGATAGCGGTGGTCAACGCCCGCCCATGCCGGAGGACCTGGCCGATCTCGGGAAGGGTGGGCCCGCTCGCAGCATCTCGCTGGCTGCGCAGTGACGGATCCGGTGCGAGTCGACCGTGCCCAAACCGGCACGGTTGCCGCCCCGAACGCCACTTGGGTGACCCCGCCGGGGTCAGCGCCCGATGCGGGGCTTGACTCGCACGAACACGCTGCGGCCCTGCTCGGACGCCCTCGACGCAGGTAGCCGGCGATCGCCTCACCGACATCGGCGGGAAGCGGCAAACCGCTCGTCCCTGGGGCCCTTGCCGGCCACGACGATCTCACCGGCGCGCCAGTCGATGTGGTCGAGTCCCAACGGGTGCCGCATTCGCCCCTCCCCGGCCTCTTCACGCAGGTGAATGTCAGGGCACTGTGCTGCGCAGCCAGGGCGGGGACTGTCACGGGCGGAGTGTCAGATGTTGTCCGGCACGTGCCAGCCACCGTCCCGGCGGATCAGGGTGGCCGCTTGGCGGGGCCCCCAGGAGTGGACCTTGTAGGGGTGCGCAGGCCCGTGCTCTTCAAGTATCGGCTCCACGACGGCCCAGGCCCGTTCCACGCTGTCCTCTCGGGCGAACAGCTCTGCGTTGCCCGCCAACGCGTCGCCGAGCAGGCGTTCGTACGCTGTCATGGCTCCGGGGTGGGTGTCCTCGAGGTACAGCTCCTCCTGGTCGCCGATGAAATCCTCACCGGGAACCTTCATCCGCGCCGCAATGGCGATCTCGATGCGGGGGTTGAAGCGGAAGCGAACATAATTCGTCTCTCCGGGTGCCGGCTCGGTCCTGGCGAACACGGCCTGGGGTGGGGCTTTGAGTTCAACGAGGACCTCGGTGACGTGGGCGGCGAGCTGCTTGCCGGCCCGCAGGTACCACGGGACTCCCGACCAGCGCCACGAGTCGATCCATAGTCGCAGGCAGGCGTAGGTCTCCACGTCGGAGTCGGACGCCACCCCCGCCTCGGCCCGGTAACCGTCGAACTGGCCGCGAACCAGCTCTGCTGGGTCGACCGGCCGCATGGCCCGAAACAGCGCGGCTTTGGCATCGCGAAGGTCCTCGGACGCCGAGCTCACTGGGGCGTCCATTGCCAGGAGGGCCATCACCTGGAGGAGATGGTTCTGGACGACGTCGCGAAGCGCCCCAACGCCGTCGTAGAAGCTCCCCCGCCCTTCTACCCCGAAGTCCTCGGCCATGGTGATCTGCACGTTGGCCACGTGGTCCCGGTTCCAGATTGGCTCTAGGAACGAGTTAGCGAAGCGGAAATACAGGATGTTCTGTGTCTCCTCCTTGCCCAAGTAGTGGTCGATCCGGAAGATCGCCGACTCCGGGAACACGGAATGGAGGATCTCATTGAGCGTCCGGGCCGAGGCCAAGTCCCGGCCGAAGGGCTTCTCGACCACGACCCGCGCATCGGTGGCGATACCTGCATGGTCCAACCCCTCTACTACCACCCCAAATAGCCCGGGCGGGATGGCCAGGTAGTGAGTGGGCCGCTGGGACTTCCCGAGGGCCTTGCGGATGGCGACGAATGTGGCCGGGTCGGAATAGTCGCCGTCAACGTAGCGCAACGAGGCGACGAAGCGCTCGACGGCCACCTCGTCTTTGATTCCGACGCTGTGCATCTCGATGGAGTCACGGGCCCGCTCCCGCAGCTGTCCAAGACCCCATCGCGAGAAGGCAACACCGACGATGGGGACATCGAGGTGGCCCTTTCTCGACATCTCATAAAGAGCGGGGAAGACCTTCTTTTGAGCCAAGTCGCCCGTGGCGCCAAAGAACACGAGCGCATCAGAAGGCTCGCGTATGGAAAGGGATGCCATCATCGCAACTCGTTCGAGCTGGCGCCATCCGGATTGCGATAACAGCGGGTATGGGCCTTGGCGAACGAGTCGTGCTTGAGGTCGGCAACACGAACGTCCTCCGCCCGGGGGAAGGTGCGAGTGGCCAGGATTGCTAGCAACAATTGCGAGAGCCTTAGGTTATCAACAACTCTCTGCGTCCCCATTACAACGGCAGGCACCAAGATTTTTCCCGAAACACGGGTACTCGGCCGACTCAACTCGCGCCTGACAGCGCGCCAACAAATAGATCGTGGTCGACAAATCCACGGTCCCTGTGCCTTGGACTTCGTCGATCCGTCGCTTGATAGCCTTCCACACCAGTCACCCTATTCGCGTCCGGCGTCGCCCGTCGGTCGACCACTCCCCTGCGGGTAGTGCAGTGCCGCGGTGGAAGGTCGATCCTGAGATGGTGCTCGGGTTGGAACATCGTCGACCCACCGGGGGATGGGGGGGGATCTCCCCGCCAGCTGCGCATCCCCGAGGTCATTTCGTCCTCCGGGCCGGTCAAAAGGAGCCGAACGGCCCTAGCACAAACAGCCACTAGGCGGTTGCATGGAGTCATGACAAGCACAACGACAGGTCCAGCGAGTCATCGAGACGATGCGCCCGCCAACAACGGCCCCTTGGATCACCATTTGCACATCTCCACGCAGGATGAGGGAGCCAGCTTGGTCGTCCGAGTATTCGGCCGATTGGACTGGGCGACGATTAGCCAGATGCGCGCCGTCCTCAAGGGGTACATGGCCGACAAGGCGCTCATCCTCGACCTGTCGGATATGACCTCGTTGGACTGCGCCGGAACAGGGCTCATCCTGACCACAATCCTTGAGACCAAAAAGCAAGGAGAGCAGGTCGTTGTTGTGACCTCCGATCCGACGGTGCTCGAGGTTCTCTACGCAGTCGGTACAGCAGTCGTCGTTCCCATCGTGGCCACCCTCAAGGATGCTCTGCGCAGCCTCGACAGTGACCCGGTCATGGAACA
>JALYZO010000046.1 GCA_030945745.1 Actinomycetota bacterium | reverse complement strand
ACCTCCTCCTCCTCCGCCGCCGCCACCGCCACCGCCTCCGCCGCCGCCGCCGCCTCCGCCGGGGGGAAGCTCCTAAGCGGAGCGCGTCGCCGGGATGAGAAGCGGGTCAGATCGGCAAACGAGCCGTGTTGCTGGAAGTCGTCCCGTGCCGGACGTACGGACCTCGTGCGTCATTTGCACGCTGCCGCGGTCGGGCAGCTGGCTCTTGGCCGAGCTGCTCCAGTCAACCGGTGTCGCCGGCCGCCCGGAGGAGTACTTTCGGCCGGACTGGCAATGGCAGTACGCATGGACCGGTGGCCTCGAGTTTCAGCATCTGCTCGACCACTGGGAGCCGGCCCGGCCCAAAGGTCTGGCCTGCCCGCCGGGGGACGGGTTTGACTACGAGGGTTTCGTGGCGGCAATCCGAGGGATTGCCGCCACGGACAACGGCGTGCTCGGCGTCAAGCTCCACTGGAGGCACCTCGAACAGGTCGTCGGCTCTTCTGCTTGCTCCACCCTCGAGACCCTGGCAGGCCAAGAAGCGGCGCTGCGATCTTGGTTTCCCAACCCCCGCTACGTCCTTCTTACCCGGCGCGACCGACTCCGCCAGGCGATCTCTTATCACCGAGCCATCGAGTCTGATGAGTGGTGGACCACAGGGCGACCATCTCCCCGTCGTGCCACGACCGAGCCTGCGGTGTCCGACGGGGCGGGGACGGCGGAGCCAACTGGGGAGCGGGAGCTCGACCTCGGCCAGGTCGAGCAACTCCGCTTGATCCTGCTCGGCCATGAGCAACGATGGCACGAGCTGTTCAGCGCAGCCGGCGTGGCCCCTCTCGAGCTCGTGTACGAGGACGTGGTCGCTGACCCGCCCAAGGCGGTCGCAGCCGTCCTCGGGCATCTCGGCGTGGCCGCCCCAGAGGAGAGGGCACAACCCAAGGCGCGCTTGCGCCGACAGGCCGACGATTTGACGGAGCGGACGGTCGAGCGATACCGGGAGTGGAGGAGGCAGGCACTCCCCGCACCATGGTCCCGAGCTGCTGCGCCGGCGGGCGAACCCGTCCGATGCTCGATGCGCACTGGGACCGTCATCGTCGAGAACTTCTACGCCGACCCGGACGCCGTCCGCGGCTACGCCTTGGTGCAAGAGTACTACTACCCCTACGAGCGGCAGGACCAGGTCGAAGGGGGGAAGCAGGCCTTTACGTGGATGGCTTCGCGCTTCAAGCGCGCAGACGACTGCCCGTTCAAATCCTCGGATGAACTGATCCGGCAATTCGAGCGGATCACTGGCGAGGAGGTCGATCTCGATCACTGGCGGGCGGATTTTCCCGTTGGGTCCGACGGCCGCCCCCGGTTCGACTACAGGTCGACGCTCGATCGGTCGTGTCTGTGGAACTGCAGCTTTCATTGCAAGCCCGACAATGGCCAGCAGCTCGGGAACGGCGTCCACAACCACGTGATCGACGGCTGGAACGGTGTAGACATCCACGGTTGGGCGGGAATCGTCTACCTGAGCCCCGACGCGCCGACGAGCGGGGGCTTGAAGCTTTGGCGAAATCGTAGCCGGGAGCACCAGTTCGACTGGATGTCCCCCGCGGACCACTGGGATCTCATCGACGACTTAGGCAATGTTCCTAACCGCCTCATCCTGGTCCGTGGCAACCTTCCTCACAGCGGTGCTGCCGGTTGGGGCTCGAGCCTCACGTCCGGCCGGCTCTACCAGACCTTCTTTTTCAAGACTCGAAGTCCTGTCCTCGGGCGGGGCCTGGAGATCCCGCTATGACCGCCGTCGTTGTCGCCAATGAGTACGCCTCCTTGGACTCCGTCCTCGACAACCGGCGATGGCTTCGGCGGACGAAGCCGTTCACCCATGTCATCGTCCGGGACGTGTTCACCGCGCGGACCTACCGACGACTGCTGGCAGGTCTCGAGGATGTGCTCTCTTCGGTGCCGGGGCAGGGTTATCTGGAAAGGCACGACATCCACGGCGCGACCCTGACCTCCGATCGCGTCGAGGACTTCGATCCGCTGCTCTCTCGTGGCTGGCACGACCTGCTCGCCGGGGTCTTCGGCGTTCAGGCGACTGGTCATGTCCTTTGCGGCATTCACCATCACTTTGTCGGCAGTGCCGATGGCTTTCCCCACAACGACCTCAACTCCGGTTGGTTCGCGAGTGACCCGCTGCCCGGCTCCATCGAGCTCTCGGCGCCTTACCATGTCGACTACTCGACTGGCAAGCGTCTGGTGGAGAGCGCCGACCCAACCGAGACCGTGCGGGCCGTGGCGGCCATCTACTACCTCGGCAACCCTGAATGGTCGCCAGGAGACGGCGGGTCGACCGGGCTTTACCGGCGGGCGAGCGACGCGGTGGATCGACCGCTGCTCAAGGTTCCGCCGCGCAACAACTCGCTGTTCGCATTTGAGTGCACACCGAATTCGTACCACGGTTTCATCAGCAATCCCCACCATCCCCGCAACAGCATCATCATGTGGTTGCACCGCCCCAAGTCGGACGTTGTCGCCCGTTGGGGAGAGCACGCAATCGTGCCGTACGGTCTGCGCCCGAAGCCGAAGCCCAAGCGATGACGACCGGAAGGCGGGTGTGCCTCTTGACGGGTGCGAGCGGGACGCTCGGCACCGCCTTCTGCCGCCGTTACGCCGACCGTTACCAGCTTGTGGCGCTCTGGCATGCGCACCCACCTGACCTGCCCTCGCAGGATCAGACGTTCGTCGATCCTCTCGACCCGTCGCGACAAGTCGCGGAGAACCTCAACCCCGTCCTGTCCTTGCAGGTCAACCTGCTTAATCGGCGCGAAACCGCACGGGCGGTCACCAGGGTCCTACGAACATTCGGACGGATCGACGTCGTGATCAACGCAGCAGCGCACCGGCAGTGGGCGCCGCTGGGCGAGGACACCGATCTCCGAAGGAACGTCGACTGTCACTTCGCCACCAATGTGCGGGCACCGCTGGAGCTGGCCATCGAGGTTGCTCACCAGTTCTGGCAGGACAATCGAGAAAGCAACCGGGAGGCGAACCGCAACCTGATCAACCTGTCCAGTACGGCGGGACTACGCGTGTATCCGGGGTACGGCCAGAGCCTCTACAGCGCCTCGAAGGCGGCACTCGGTTTTGTGTCCTGCCATCTTGCCGCCGAGTTCGAACCACTCGGCGTGCGGGTGAACTCGCTGGCGCCCAACACGTTTCCGGGCATCGTCACAACGGAGACGGTCCTGGACCGCATGGTACGACTCGACGAGGGATGCATGACCGGGAAGATCCTGATGCTCGATGCCGACGGCGAGCACTGGTATGACCCGGCCAACGACTGGCGCGAACCCGTCACTCGCTGACCGGGGCGAAGCGTCGGACTGATTCGGCCACGGCGGGTGCAGCCAGGCAGCCTCGAAGCTGACGTGGGCAGCGCTCGTGGGGCGACGGCGCCGCAGCGGTGGAGCGTGGTCGTGGCGTAGCCAGCAGGGCCGGGGGTTGGACCAGAAGGGCTTAGGCTGAAGGGTCATGGCCAAGATCGCCGACCTTCTGGCTGCGGGGCGCACCTTCTCGTTCGAGTTCTTCCCCCCGAAGGACGACGCCGAGCATGAGCGCCTGGTTCGCACCCTGATCCAACTGCAGCCCCTTGACCCGTCGTTCGTGTCGGTCACCTATCGAGGCGGCCCGTCGTCGCGCCGGCGGACCCACGACTTGGTGGCGTCCATGCTCAAGGTGACGACACTCAACCCGATGGCCCACCTGGTCTGCGTGGGCCACCAACGCCTGGAGCTGGCCGAGATCCTCGTCGACCTGCGCAAAGCGGGTGTCGACAACCTCATGGCGCTCGGTGGTGACCTGCCGACCGATCCCGGCGTCCCAGCCGGCGAGCTCCGCTTCGCCAACGAGCTGGTGGAGCTGGCCCGGGCCATCGGCGGGTTCTCGATCGGGGTGGCCGCCCACCCGGCCGGGCATCCCAAGTCGCCTGATCGGGCTGCGGACCGGGACCGTCTGGCAGCGAAGCTGCGCACCGCCGACTTCGCGGTCACCCAGTTCTTCTTCGACGTCGAGGAGTACAGCGGCCTGGTCGAGGACCTGGCGGCGCGGGGTGTGGACAAGTCGGTCATCCCCGGGATCATGCCTGTGACCAGCCTGACCTCCCTGGAGCGCATGACGGCCATGGGCGGCGTGGTGCCCGACTGGCTCCGCGAGCGGTTGGTGGGCGCGGGGGACCCCGACTCGGTCCGGGCCACGGGAATCGAGGCGGCCACCGAGCTGTGCGCCGACCTGTTGGACGCCGGCGCGCCGGGTTTGCACTTCTACACTTTGAACTTCTCGCGGGCGACGGCAGAGATCTACGCCAACCTGGGCATCGCCGCGACCCTTTCAGGCGCCGGGGAGTCCTGACGATGAGCAACCGGGGTGTGCGATCTGCTGGGCTGCCCGTACTCCTTGATCGCCTTCAGCCAGGACCAACGAGGCGCTGAGCCGGGTGGATCAGGCGGCGGCCGGCGGCCACCGGGGGCGATCGATGGCCACCTACTGGGTTGCCAGGGCGTCGGGCCGATGGACACGGCCCGCCCGGCTCACCGGGCGGTGCGACATGATCGACGAGCTGTTGGCCACCATCGACCGCTTCGGCCGGCTCGGCAGCTGATTGCTGGCAGGCGTTCAGCCGTTGGGGTACTGCGTGCCGTTGGGCATCGACGGGTGCTGGTGGCCGGCCGGCCCCTGACCGAAGGCGGCCAGGATGTTCTTGGTGATCTGCGTGATCTGGGCTTCCCGGGAGCCGGGGGCGGCGTTGGTGATGACCCCACCGATGAACTGGATGCTCCCGGTGTCGACCACCCCGGCGCCCGACGCCGCCGTGTAGTACGTCATGTCGGCGTGGTCGGATCTCCCCACGCAGTCCACCGGTGAGCTGGCAACGATCTCCACGTTCTTGGGGCCGGGGTCGGCGGAACGATAGCTGTCGTACTCCGGGCCCACAGCACCGGCCAGGTGGGTGCCGGCCGTCAGCCCCGTGCCGGCGAAGATCCAGTTGCCAGGATCGGTGATCACCATGTCGGCCTGCACCGGGTTGCAGCGCCACATCTCGCCCAAGAGGCTGCTCTCCGGGTTGTTGTTGGGCGGGGAGCGCCACGCCGCCGGGGTGGAGTCGGCGGGGTTCGAGCTGGAAGTCGGATCCAGCGAGGCGTCCTTGTAGTCGATCTCCTGGCGGTTCGCTCCCAGGGGGGAGGGCTGGAGGCGGATGTGGCGGTAGACGGCGTTGGCTCCCATGAACACCACGTTGACCCCGGCGTCACGGGCACTCCCGAGGCCGTCGCGCATGGCCGACGAGTAGTACTCGTCGTGACCGAGCGACACGAACACCCGGTGGTGGGTGACCATCTGGGCGTTGGCATGGAGATCAACGTCGGTGGTGTAGCTGACATCGAGGCCGGCTTGCTCGGTCAACGACACCATGCGCAGCTCCTGGTTGGCGAAGTCGCCTGACCCGTTGCCGGAACCCTCGGTGACGTCGTAGGGCCGGTCGAAGGACACGATGTGGGCCCGACCGGCCAGGACGTTGTTGCCCGCCGCGGTTGGCCCACCGTAGAGGCTGTAGTTGCCGAACGCGTTGTAGGCCTGCCACGTGGTGACGCTGTTGTTGATCAGGTAGGCCGCATGGCTGGTGTCGTCGCGAATGGTGAGCGGCACGTAGGACTGGTAGCCGTCACCCGAGACCAGCTTGAAGAGGTAGTCGCCCTGGGGCCAGTCGTTCGGGTTGGTCTGCACGGCGACGGGATCAGCCCACGAGCACTGCACCATGTTGGTCCCCGACGTCACCGGGCACGAGGGCTGGTGCTTGGCCGGCACGGTCGGCGAGGTCCACACCAGGCGGGCCTGGGTGCCGCCGTAATACCCCATCCGGAAGGCCTGCACGGTAAAGGTCGGTGCCGGGGTGGACACATGCAGCCCCACATGGCCGCCGACATCGATGCTGACCTGGTCGGCGTAGCCCTCGATCTGGTGGTTGTTCGCCGGCTTGGTGATGGCCCACGAAGCGTTGCCGGGCTTGGCGTTCTCGGCCTGGACCCACGTCGACAGCACTCCTTGGGGCGTCACCTGCGTCCCGTTCGCCGGGCCCTTGGTGGCATGGCTTGTCGTGGCCTGCCCGCTGGTGGGGTTGCCGGCCAGTCGGGTCTTGACCTTCGGGGATCTCTGCCCGCCGCCGAAGACCGACGAGCCGATCATCACCAGGGCCACGACCACGAAGAGGGCGATCCCTCCCGCCACCAGGCGACGGCGCCCGTAGTTGGGCGACGGCCGGCGGTGCCGAGGTCGACCGTAGGGAGGATGGGAAGGGGGCCGGCGCCCGTAGGGGTCAGCCACGCTGGGCTCCCACCGCCGGGGATGAGCCGCACGCCGATGGTGGGCGAAGTGTCACCGCCCCGCGAACGTACCAGTGTCGCGCCATGAGATCGTGGAGCCCCGCTCAGGGCGCGCTGCTGTCCAAGGGGCCCGGATAGGCGCGCTCCGCGCGCTCCGTGAGCTTGCCGGCGTGGCGGCGGATGACCACGAACCCGATGGCTGCGCCCACCACGGCGGCGGCACCCAGAGTCAGGTTGATGGTCCCCGACGCTCGTCGCAGGGTGTCGCCGGCGACGTAGGCCACGAAGGTGTAGACGGCCACCCACACGATGCCCCCGGCGGCGTTGTAGACCAGGAACCTGCGCCAGGCCATGCGGTTGGTGCCGGCCAGGAACGCCGCGTACGTGCGCAGGACGGTGACGAAGCGCCCGAAGAAGACCACCTTGCCCCCATGACGATCGAAGATGTAACGACCGACCTTGATCTTGGATTCGTCGAGTCGGACGTAGTGACCGTAGCGGTGCAGCAGCCGATAGCCGCCCCGGTCGCCTAGCCAGAAGCCGATGTTGTCGCCCGCGATGGCGGCGCCGGCGGCGACGAGGAAGATGGCCCACACCGACAGGTGGTGGGTACGGCCGGCGTAGATGGCGGCCAAGATGAGGATCGTCTCCCCAGGGAGGGGCACGCCGAGGCTCTCACCGCCGACCAGGAGGGCGACGGCCACGTAGCCGTAGGTGGATATCAGGTGGTTCACGACCGGCCTCTTCCGGCGTCGATGGCGCCGACGTGCATCACGAGTCGCATCCTAGGGAGCCCCGAGGGTCATCCCCGTGGTCATGAAGGCACGATCCGGGTCGGCCGCGCAGGGGCTCAGGCGTACCAGATGTCGAGGGTGGCCCGACAGGGTCACGGCCCACGGTCACCGTCATGGCGAGAGCGCCAGGCTGAGAACCGCCACCCGAGGCCGGTTCCGGTCGCCCTACGCCCGCGGGCCTGACGCTTGCGCGACACCATGTCGCCCAGAACATGCCTCGGTAGGCTGGACTCATGGCCGACAAGATCACGACGTCCGACGACGGCACGCTGACCGTCAGCGACGAGCCCATCATCCCGTTCATCGAGGGAGATGGCACGGGCGTCGACATCTGGCCGGCGGCCAAGGTGGTCCTTGACGCCGCCGCCGCCAGGCACGGCAAGGCGATCAGCTGGAAAGAGGTGTTGGCCGGCCAGAAGGCCTACGACGAGACGGGCAGCTGGTTACCCGAGGAGACCATCGAGGTCTTCAAGGAGTACCTCATCGGGATCAAGGGACCGCTGACCACCCCTGTGGGTGGCGGGTTCCGCTCCCTCAACGTCGCCATCCGCCAGATCCTCGACCTTTACGTCTGCCTCCGGCCTGTCCGGTGGTTCCAGGGCGTGCCCTCACCGGTCAAGCGCCCGGAGCTGGTGGACATGGTCATCTTCCGGGAGAACACCGAGGACATCTACGCCGGCTTCGAGGTAGCCGAAGGTACCCCGGAGGCGAAGCGGATGATCCAGATGCTCCACGACGAGTTCGGGTGGGACATCCGCCCCGACTCCGGTGTCGGCATCAAGCCCATCTCCGAGACGGGCTCCAAGCGCCTGATCCGCGCCGCCATCAACTACGCCATCGACCGCGACCGCAGGTCGGTGACGATGGTCCACAAGGGCAACATCCAGAAGTTCACCGAGGGGGCGTTCCGTTCGTGGGGTTACGACCTGGTGCGCGAGGAGTTCGCAGAGGCGGCCGTGGGCTGGGACGACTGCGACGGCAAGTCCGGGGACAGGATCCTGGTCAAGGACAACATCGCCGACATCACCCTCCAGCAGGTCCTGACCCGCCCGGGCGACTTCGATGTCATCGCCACCACCAACCTCAACGGTGACTACATCTCCGACGCTTTGGCCGCCCAGGTCGGCGGGATCGGCATCGCCCCGGGAGCGAACATCAACTACGTCACCGGGCACGGCATCTTCGAGGCCACGCATGGCACCGCTCCCAAGTACGCCGGCCAGGACAAGGTCAACCCCGGGTCGGTTCTGCTGTCGGGGGTCTTGATGTTCGAGCACCTCGGGTGGCAGGAAGCGGCCGACGACATCGTGGCCGCCCTGGAGGCGACCATCGCCGACAAGGTGGTCACCTACGACTTCGCCCGCCAGATGGATGGGGCGACGGAGGTCAAGACGTCCGAGTTCGCCGACGCCATCGTCGACCGCCTCTAGCGGCGCTACCGGTGTAGGGGCGCCGCAGGATTCACGGGAGCCGCGCTGCAGGGGCGTACACGAGCTGATGAACCTTGCCTGCGTGCTTCTCGCCTTGGACTGCCCATGAGGGCGGGCCTAACGTCAGGCGCGTCATCCCCAGCCCTGGAGGCCACCTGCATGTCAGCATCCCCTGTCCGTGTCGCCGTCACCGGGGCCGCCGGCCAGATCGGTTACAGCTTGCTGTTCCGGATCGCCAGCGGCCAGCTGCTTGGCCCGGATCAGCCCGTCATCCTCCAGCTGCTCGAGATCACCCCCGCCCTCGGAGCTCTCGGAGGCGTGGTCATGGAGCTCGACGACTGTGCGTTCCCGCTGGTCAGCGAGATCGCCACGTCCGACGATGCCAACGTTGCCTTCGGTGACGTCGACATCGCTCTGCTGGTCGGCTCCCGTCCCCGGACGAAGGGGATGGAGCGCAAGGACCTTCTGGAGGCCAATGGGGCCATCTTCACCGTGCAGGGCAAGGCCCTGTCCGACAATGCCTCGCCGGACGTCCGAGTCCTGGTGGTTGGCAACCCGGCCAACACCAACGCCCTCATCGCCATGAATGCGGCACCCAACATCGCCAACGACCGGTTCACCGCCATGACCCGTCTGGATCACAACCGGGCGCTGGGCCAGCTGGCCAAGCAAGCCGGCTGTCCCGTCTCAGACCTCAGCCACATGACCATCTGGGGGAACCACTCGGCCACCCAGTACCCCGACGTCTTCCGGGCTCAGATCGGCGGCAAACCGGCCATCGATGCCATCGGTGACCACAGCTGGATCGAGTCGGAGTTCATCCCCAATTTGCAGCAGCGGGGCGCCGCGATCATCGAAGCCCGGGGCGCATCAAGTGCCGCTTCGGCGGCCAATGCCGCCATTGACCACGTCCACGACTGGGTGGTGGGCACGTCCGACAACGACTGGGTGTCGATGGCCGTCCCCTCCGACGGGTCCTACGGCGTCACCGAAGGGATCGTCTCGTCCTTCCCGTGCACGGTCGGCGGTGGTGGCTACAAGATCGTCAGGGATCTTGACATCGATGACTTCTCGCGGTCACGCATCGACGCCTCCGTTGCCGAGCTCTGCGCGGAGCGAGACGCAGTCCGGGAGCTCGGCTTGATCTAGCGCCGATCCTGTCAGCAGGCGAGGGCGGGGGGAAGCACGACGCCCAGGCGGTGCAGGTAGCACAGCTTGCGTTCCACAGCCTGACGCCAGACAACGAGGTCTGCGTCGAAGCGTTCCCGCTCCCCGTCCTCGACCGCGTGTTCGAGCTCGTCGAAGGCGGCATCCTCGGCGTCGAGCAGAGCCCGGTACTTCGACAGGAACTGATCGTCGATCACGTCCGAAAGCATCACCTGTGGTCCCTCCCATGCAAGCGTGTTGGAGGAGCGTAGCCCCCGGCGCAGGACGATGCGGCTGGGACGAGGGGCTCCTCCCCCGAGCGTCCGGCTACGACGGAATCGACAGGATGGGCGCTGGCCCCCGGGCCAGGATGGTGCAGGCCGGCAGGTTGTCGAGCTCGGCGAAGTGATCGGAGACATCCGCCTCCGTCTGCGACTGGCGAGCGAGGGTGGCAGGGTCAGGGCCGTCCACCTCGGCATGCACGCCGCCCGGGGGAGCATCCGGGGAGCCGGTGGTCAGCGATGCGGGTGGAGGCGAGGTGGGTGACGGCAACGTCGGTGTACCGAGAGCGGCGGCCCGCTGTTGCTCGGCGGCAACGAAGCGGCGCCAGGACGCGAACCAGTTGCTGATCTGCACGGTGGCACCGGTCGACGACGCCAAGGTCTGCAGATGGTTGGCCAGCGTCGTGAGCTGCGTGACCTCCAGGCTCACCCCGGCGCCATCGGCGGGTAGAGCCCTGGGCCGGTTCGTCCCAAGCATGACCCTGCAGCTGTGGCCGGCCTGGTCGACGAAGTCGGACGGGATTGAGGGTGGGGCGCTCGGTGACCCCACGGTGGCCGCCAGGCCCACCGCGGCCAGGATCACCATGACGGCGAGGATGGCAAGCGGTCGGCGTGACGTCGACCACGGCGGACCGGGGACGACGTCGCCGCCGGCCCCAGCCGGCGGGAGGTGTTGGGCGTCGGGTCCGTCGGTGGCGGCCCCGGAACGCCACAGCGCCGGCCGGGTCTTGCCTCCCGTGGGTTCGCTGCCCATCCCGAGCACCCCGGCCGCCGCTCGTTGGGCGGCCGGCCGGGCCGGACCCTCGACGACGGGCCCGCCCCACGGCCTCGAGGTGTCGAAGCGACCCTCGGTATCGACCACAAGCTCGCCTGCCGAGATGCTCCAGGTGGGTCGTCCTCTTACCCGCGACCATCGATCACCATCCCAATGTCGGACCGTTGTCGGATCGCTCGGGTTGAGATACCAGGCGCGGGGGCGGCCGACCCGGTCAGGCATCGTCATCTCGATGTTCGAAGGAGGTGGCGGCCCGAGCGGATCCCAATGGGTCGAGGCCGGCGAGCGTCTCGGCATAGCTGTCCAGGCGGGTCAGGTCGCCGGCGATCCGGATCCGACCCTCGCTGAGGGCGGTCTCGGCGGACAGGGCGCCGGAGGCGACGGCGGTAGCGGTCTCGTAGTCGCTCGTGAAGGTCATGTTCGCCTCGGCTTCGCTTCCCCTGTGGATGCTAGCCCGGCCGTTGATGATCATCACCTGGTAGCGAACCTCTCCGTCAGGGGTAGCAGTGACCACTTGCTGGAGCACGACATCTCCGGCCGAGGTGCGCGGGTCGGCCTGGTCGGCAACTTGGTCGAACCAGGCAGGGGACAAGAAGAGCGCCATGCCCCGCCTGGTTTACCAGGGGAGCAGAAGTCCCGGCACCTCGCGGCGACGAGTCCCTCAGGCGTCGTCGCCGGAGGGACGTTGCCGCTTGCCCCGAAGGTCAGCCTGGCGCCGCCGTCCGGCACCGACCCTCTGGGCCAAGCGCATCGGCACGGACAAGGGACGCTCGGTCGAGGGGGGCGCTTCGTTCTGAGACGGTGACCACACCCTGCGCTACCGCGTCACCGACATCGGCCCACCGAACCGGACCCCTCGGCCGGGCACGGCAGGTAGTGGGAGCCGAGGCTGTCGCTATTGCTTGGTGAGCGTAGCGACGGTGACGTGAGGCCAGCGGAGGCCGTGGAAGTCAAGCTGCACCAGCTGGGTGTATTGCAGCTGGAGGTAGTCAGACTCCCCGTGCTCTCCGGCCACGTGCTCGATCCAGAAGATCGCGTCGACAAGGGCCGCGTTGGCGTTACCGAACGATACAGAGGGCGGACAACCCGGAGG
>JALYZO010000036.1 GCA_030945745.1 Actinomycetota bacterium | reverse complement strand
ACCCCGGGTCGGGCCCGCGCGCCGCGGCGCCGACCCCTGGCCCGGCGCTCCCCACCGCCGCCGCCACTGGTGGCACCGTTGGCCGCCACCTCGTTCGAGGGTTCGGAGGCGACGTTGGCGGTCCGGCTTGCGGAGGACCCTCCCCGCTTGCTGCGACCGCTGGGACCCTCCGGTC
Source organism: Actinomycetota bacterium (assembly GCA_030945745.1). Taxonomy (GTDB): domain Bacteria; phylum Actinomycetota; class Acidimicrobiia; order Acidimicrobiales; family Palsa-688; genus JALZAH01. The sequence continues at coordinate 22,565 of JALYZO010000036.1, read as the reverse complement.
TGGTCGCCTCGTTTCCGGCGCCCACCGGCCTCCGGGCCTGTGGCGGCGCAGGACGGGAGTCACCGATCTTGGGGCGTTGCGGGCCTGCGGCCGGTGGCACTGGTCGAGCTGCGACCGCCGGGCCATCGTGGGGCGTGGAGACGCCCGAAGTCCGGTCGTCCCGGGCCGATGCGTTGCCGGTAGCGGCGATCGAATCGTCGTCAGGAGCCGGCTCCGAGTCCGGGCGCTGACCGGTGGCGCCGACGCTGTGGGCCCGGTTGCGGCCACCCCGAGAACCGCGCCGGCGACGCCGGGCGGCCGACGTGGAGCGCTCGGTGGCATCGGCGCTCTCCTGACCGTCTGGCCTGGCTCGGTCGTCTGGCCGGGCCGGGGTCTCCGGGCGGGCCGTGCCCTCCGAATCGGCCGATGTTGCATCGGACATACCTACGTTCCCTTCTCATGACGCACGTCCCAGGACGTGTGGCGCGTCCGTCGCTGCGACCGAACCGGCCTCAGCGGGCGACGATCGTCCCCCGCTCGCTGACCGTCGTCCCGATCGATCTCCGGTGGAGATCAGGGGCTCGTGTCGCGCGCCGTCGCGCAAGATCCATTGGTGGAGCCGGCACACATGACGCTCATCGAGCGCCGGATCAAGCGCTCGGAGCACTTCGATCGGCCGGATGCTGCGGGGTTGGGTGGCCAGGTCCGCCTCCAGCCACACCTCGATACCGTCATCGTCCCCGGGCGGCATCTCCGCCACCCGAAGACCCTCGATGCTGGGACGGATGTCCTCGACGACCTCGGTCCCCTTGCGCCGGCGAGTGACGATCACCTCGGAGGCGGCCAGGAGCCGGGCCACAGCTGCCTGGATGTCCGCGACCACCACCGGGGCGGCGTCGATGCTGCCGTGACCGATGACGACCGGTTGTCCTGGGGCCACCGAATCGCCGGCTCCGGGCAGAGGCGGCAGCGCCGGAACCGCCGCCCACCGCCAGGTGCAGGAGGCGACCGACTCCTGGAGGGACGACGTCCGCGGCTCGATCAGCGCGGCAGCGGTGACGTCGACACCCACGGGGAGCGCCGCCGAGCACCCGGCCATCATGTCGTCGAGGTCGGGAGGCACTGCGGACAGCTCGATGTCGAGGTACTCAGCCACAGATTCGTGCCCGGTGGGCAGCGCCAGGCCGAAGCTGACCTTGGGCCGGGGCGAGAAGCCCGCGCTGTAGGCCAGAGGTAGGCCGACACGACGGAAGGCCCGCTCCCACATGCGGGCCACGTCCCGGTGACTCGTCCAGCGGATCTTTCCGGTCTTGGTGAACCGCAGCCGGACCCTGCTGACCACCGGCGCGGCGGTCACGACGGCACCGGCGCGCGAGCCAGCGGCTGGGGACGCTTGGACAGCGTCACCGGCACCTCACCGCCACGCGACAGGTCCTGGCCGGTCCCCTGGCTGCCCCCGGCCGGTGGGACCACCGAAGCTACGACATGCTCGAGGCCGTAACCGGTGCAGGCCCCGCAGTCGTAGCAAGGCGTCCACCGGCAGTCCTCGGTCCCGGCGGCGGCCAAGGCATCGATCCACTCATGCCACAGGAAGTCCTCGTGAAGGCCGGCGGAGATGGTGTCCCACGGCAGCGTCTCCTCCCGGTTCCGGTCCCGGTGGACGAACCAGTCGATCGACAACCCCTGGTTGACCATGGCCTCGGTCCACAACGTCAGGTCGAAGTGCTCGGACCACTCCTGGAAGGTGCCCCCCCGACGCCACACCTCCTCGATGACCGCACCGATGCGCCGGTCCCCGCGGCTGGCGATGCCCTCCACCAGGGTTGCGTCGGGATCGTGCCAGCGCAGCTGCACCCCTTTGTCGTGGCGGGTGGCGTCGCGCAGCAGGTTGACCTTGCGGCGCAGCTCTGCGGGGGTGTCCTGGCCGAACCACTGGAACGGGGTCTGCGGCTTGGGCACGAACCCTCCCACCGAGGCACTGACCGTCGGGTGGTTCGTGTATCGGCGACCGATGGCTGCGCAGTTCTTGGCCAGCTCGGCGATGCCCAAGGTGTCCTCGTCGGTCTCGGTGGGAAGGCCGATCAGGAAGTACAGCTTGATGCGCCGCCATCCCTGCGAGAAAGCGGACTCGACGGCACCGTAGAGATCCTCCTCGCGGATCAGCTTGTTGATGACCTGGCGCATGCGCCACGTACCCCCTTCGGGGGCGAAGGTCAGGCCGGTGCGCCGAACCCGGGAGATCTCCGCGGCGATGCCTACGGTGAAGGCATCGACGCGAAGGCTGGGAAGGCTGACCGACACCTGGCCGCGGCAGGCGGGGTCGTCGATGATGGCGGTGACGACGTCGCCGATGTCGGAGTAGTCGGCGCTGGACAGCGACGTCAGGGTGACTTCGTCGTAGCCGGTGCGGGCCAGGCCATCGGAGACCATCTGGCGGACCTGGTGGGCGGGCCGCTCACGCACCGGGCGGGTGATCATCCCGGCCTGGCAGAAGCGGCAGCCGCGGGTGCACCCTCGGAAGATCTCAACGTTGAGCCGGTCGTGAACCACCTCGGTGACCGGGACCAGCTGCGCCTTGGGATAGGGCCACGCCGCCAGGTCGGTGATGGTCCGTTTCTCGACCCGCGCGGCGACGTCAGGGTCCCGGGGGGTGATCGACACCAGCGTGGGTCCGTCGTAGCGGACGTTGTAGAGGGCGGGCACATAGACACCGGCGATCCGGGCCAGGTCGCTCACGAGCCTGGCCCGGGGTGCTTCCGTCCGCTCCCCGTTCCTCGACGCGCCAGCCTTCCAGGCGGCCACCGTCTCGGTGATCTCCCCGATCACCTCCTCCCCGTCGCCGATGACGAAGGCGTCGACGAAGTCGGCCAGGGGCTCAGGGTTGTAGGTGCAGTGGCCGCCGGCAACGACCACGAGGTCGTCGGGACCCCGGTCTGCGCTGCGGACCGGGACCCCGGCCAGATCGATGCAGTTGACAACGTTGGTGTAGACAAGCTCAGCCGACAGGTTGAACGCCAGGATGTCGAAGTCCGACGCCGGCGCGTGGGTGTCGACGGAGAACAGCGGCAGCCCCCTGGCCCGCATCTCCGCCTCCATGTCGACCCACGGTGCATACGCCCGCTCGGCTCGACCGTCGGCGCGCTCATTGACGATCTCGTAGAGGATCTGGAGACCCTGGTTGGGCAGACCGATCTCGTAGGCATCGGGATAGGTCAACAGCCAGGCCGCCTGGCCGGGCTGGGGGACCGGTCGCTGGGAGCCATCCTCGCAACCGATGTACCGGGCCGGCTTGGCGACTCGGGCCAAGAGGGGCTCGATCTTCGGCCACAGCGTCGTCATCGTCGCGCCGAGTCTAGGCGATCCCTGTCCGGGCGATTCTGTCAGGGCGATCTCCGTCAGGCGAACCGCCTCATGCGCACGTTGAGGACCAGCCCCACGCCGGCGAAGCTGGCCACCACCGCCGAGCCTCCGTAGCTCATGAACGGGAGCGGGATCCCGGCCACGGGCATGATGCCCATGGTCATCCCCACGTTCTCGAACACCTGGAACACCAGCATGGCCAGCACACCGACACAGATGAGGCTCCCCGCCTGGTCCCGGGCCAGGCTGGCTGCGCGCCACGTCCTCCACACCACGATGCAGAACAGGGCGAGGAGGATCGAGGAGCCGACGAGGCCGACCTGCTCGCCGACGGCGGTGAAGATGAAGTCGGTGCGCTGCTCGGGCACATAGGCCAGGTTGGTCTGGGTCCCCTTGCCGATGCCCCTACCCGTGATCCCGCCATTGGAGATGGTGAGCTTGGACTGAGCCAGGTTGTACTGGCTTGACTGAATCTTGGCCCCGATCAGGGCCGCCTGAGGCTGGTCGGGACTGTTGACGAAGGAGGTGAGGCGGTCCTTCTGGTAGGACTTGAGCACCCCCAGCTGGACCACGCCGACGATCCCCACCAGCGCCACCATGCCCAGGATGGCCATGTGGCGACCCTTGGCCCCGCCCACCAGCAGCAGGCCGACGAGCACGGCGAGGAGCACCAGTGCGGTGCCCAGGTCAGGCTGCTTGTAGATCAGGCCGAAGGGGATCAGGGCCATGACCAGCACCAGGAGGAACCCCCGGGCCGGCAGCCGACCCTTGAACACCGCCAGGTAGCTGGCGAGGGCCACAATCAGAGCGATCTTGGCGAACTCGCTGGGTTCCAGCTGGTAGGAGCCGAGCTGAAACCACGCCTGGGCGCCCTTGGACTTGTGGCCCACGGCGAAGACGCCCAGCAGGGCCAGCAGGCTCAGGGCGTAGATGGGCGCGGCCCAGTCCCGGTAGCGGCGATAGTCCACAGCCGCCACGGCCAGCATGATGATGAAGCCAATGACCATGAAGATGGCCTGCTTCTTGAAGTAGTACTGCGGTGAGAGACCCTGCGCCTGCAACGAGTCGCGGGTGGCGGTGTAGACCATCAGGGCGCCGAAGGCGGAGATGGCGACGACAGACAGGGCCAGGAGCCAGTCGAAGTGCTGCCACGCAGAGGGTCCACTCCTGCGGTGGTGGTTTCCGGGAGCCGGTCCGTTGGGTGTGATCATGTCTGTGCTCTCAAAGGCTGTGCTGCTCTCAAGTCTGACCCGGGCTGGTGGCCACCGAGACGATGGGCTCGGGGGGGAGGTTGTAGAGCTTGTCGTAGATCTGGCGGACCACGGGACCGGCCACCGAGGCGCCATAGCCGGACTGCTCCATGAAGGCCGTCACCTCGTAGGTCGGGTTGTTCGCCGGGGCGAAGGAGGTGAACACCGACGTCGACTGCTTGGGCGTGGCCTGGGCCGTTCCCGTCTTGCCGGCGATGTCCATCTTCGACAGCGGCGAGCCACGGAACACACCGTTGGCCGTCCCGTTGGAATCGTTGACCACGCCGGTGAACCCGGCGACCATGGCGGCCCGCTGGTCGGGCGCCAGAGGGACCGTGCCCTTGGTCTGGGAGGTGAAGGCCTGCAGGACCCTGCCGTCGGAGGTCTCGATGTCGAGGGCCAGGCGGGGGACGTAGGTGGTGCCGCCGTTGGCAAACGTCGAGTAGGCGTTGGCCAGTTGCAGCGGCGTCACCAGGTCCTCGAACTGGCCGACAGCGATCTGCGCGCTGTCACCGGTGAACCAGGTCCCGGTGTCGAACAGCTTGGGGAAGCGCTGGTAGTCCAGCTTGACCGACGCCGGGTCAGGGATCTTGCCCGGACCCTCGTTGGGGAGCTTCACCCCCAACGCCGAACCGAACCCGTAGGAGCGAGCCACGTTCTGGAAGGCATCGGGACCGAGGGTCCCCCGCATGTTCCAGAAGGTGGCACCCAACTGGTTGAAGTAGATGTCGCTGGACACCGTGATGGCCTTCTGCAGGTCGATGGTCCCGTAGGAGGCGGACTGGTCGTTCTTGAACAGCTGGTTGCCGATCATGATCTTGCCGCCGTCGGCATAGGTCGAGGTGGATGTGATCAGGCCCTTTTGGAGAGCGGCGGTCGCCGTGACCAGCTTGAACGTCGACCCCGGGGCGTACTGGCCCTGGATGGTCCGGTCAAGCAACGGGTCGTTCGACGCCGGATCCCGGTAGGCCGCGTACTTGGCCTGGCTGATCCCACCGACGAAGTCGCTGGGGTTGAAGACCGGGTTGGTGGCCAGAGCCAGGACGGTGCCGTCCCGGGGATCCTCGACCACCGCAGTGCCGGCCGGGGACAGGAAGTTCTGATGCGTCACCCCGTCGAAGGAGCCCCGGGCCGCGCCCTGGCCTGCCAGAAGCGCTGCCCCGGCGGCCATCTGGACGTTCCCGTCGATGGACAACTTCAGGTTGGGGCCCTGCACGGGCGCGGCGGTGGAGACCACGCCAAGCACCTCGCCCTTGGCATTGACCTGCACGGTCTCGACGCCCGGGGTGCCTCGCAGGATCGACTCGTACTCGGCCTCTACGCCCGACAGGCCCACCTGGTCGCCGGGTTGGTAGACCTTCTGGCTCTTCATCTTGTTGTACTCGGTGGAGGTGATCGCCCCGACGTAACCGACGATGTTGGCAGCCGCCTTGCCTGCAGGGGTGTAGCTGCGGAGTGACTGGGTGGTGGCCTTCACCCCGGGGAACAGGCTCTGGTGCTCCTGGATGTAGAGGATCTGCGACGGGGCGGCGTCGCGCAACACCGGTACGGGGGCAAACGGGCTGTACTGACTGTCGTTGAGGACGACATTGAGCTGCTTGGGGGTCATCGCCAACAGGGCGGCCAACCGAGCCTTCATGGTCGGGTCGGTGGTCGCTTCCTGGCGCTGTACCTCGATGACCTCCGAGGTGCGGTTGGCGACCAGGACCTGACCGTTGCGGTCCAGGATTTCGCCTCGGGGCGCCTGGGTGTAGATCCTCTGCGTGCCCGTGTCGGTGGCGAGCTTCTGTGACGTGGGAGCGTTGACGATCTGGAGGAAGGCCAGGCGGGCGAACAGTGCCCCGAAGAGGCAGCCGGCCACCACGACCAGGATGGTGAGGCGGACCCCGCCTCGGTCGGCTTCGCTGGGAGTCGTCACGTCGTTGTCCTGCCTATCACCGGGCGGGCAGCCGGTCCGGTCGCCCATCGAGGCGCTCGACGGCCACCAGGCCGCGAGCCGCACGGGCCACCAGGGGATGCACGGCGATGGACAGGGCGGCGGCCCAGACCCCCTCGACCAGGGCGACGCGGATGACCCACGAGCTCCCGGCGGCGCTGGGCCCGGTCTGGCCGACGACATCGCCGAAGGCCACGAACCCGACGACGGCCGCCACCGTGGCCACGAAGGTCACGATCGGCGCCAGGAGCCAGCTGTCGCGCATCACGTTGTTGCGCAGCACGCCGACACCGAACCCAATGAGGCAGTAGGTGAGCGCGGACAGGCCGAACGGGGTAGCGGTGAGGAAGGCGTCGGCGCTCGACCCGGCCAAGAAGCCGAGGATGCAACCCACCTCGGCACCGGCCACCAGGCCGGCGCAGATGGCCACCAGGAGCATCAGGTCGGGCGCCACGCCGATGACGCGCACATCCGATGCCAGGGTCGTCTGGACGACGACGGCGACGAGCAGCACCACGACGAGGCGCAGTTTGGAGGTCGTTGCGGGAGTCATGGCGGGGACCAAAGCTCGACGGTCAGGAAGTCGAGCTGGGCCAGGCTGACGATGGGGCGCAGGGCGACGATCGGGTTGGGGGCGCCGGCCGGGTTCTTCACCGACGCCACCTTGGCCACCGGGATCCCCGGAGGGAACTTCTCCAGTTCCAGGCCACTGGTGACCAGGGCCTCACCGATGCCAAGGTGGAACCCGACGTCGGGCGGCTGGTCGAAGGTGACCCGCAACATCGACGAACGGCCAAAGCCCTGAGCGGACGCCACCACGTTGTCGTCGAGGCGGACGCCGACCACGAAGTTGGGATTCGTCAGGAGATCCACCGTGGCCGTCTTCGCCGAGGCCGCGCTGATGTTGCCCACCAGGCCACCGGGTGCCACCACAGGCTGGCCGACAGCGAGCCCGTTCGTGGTGCCCTTGTCGATGGTGACGGTGTTCTCGAAGTTGGACGAACCGCCGCCGATGACGCGGGTGAGGACGGTGGGGGTCGATCCGACGAAGCTGAGATGGGCCTGGGCCAGGACGGCCTGGGCCTGCTTCTGGCTGGCCGCGGATGCCACCGCCTGGGCCTGCATGGAGGAGATCTGGTTGCGGAGGCGCTGGTTCTCCGATCGCAGGGAACCGTAGCTGGCCGCTCCCGACAAGAAGTTGCCGACCGGGGCCAGCCCGCTGTGGGCGGCGCTCTGGATGGGCGAGAAGGCGTCGTTCACCCAGCCTCTGATGCTGCCCAGGGTCCCGCGGCCGTTGCTGCGGGCGTCGAGGGTGATGAGGGTGATGGCGGCCAGCACAGCCACGATCAGGATCGAGCGGGTCCGGGACCGTCGGCGGTAGGTGGTGGCCACGTAAGGCGGAGAAACCAGGCTCAGCGGCTCGTCGACGACATCAGGACACCCTTGAGGACGTCGAACTCCTCGAGGCATTGGCCGCTGCCGATGGCCACCGACTGCAGGGGGTTGTCGGCAATCAGCAAGGGCATGCCGGTCTCGGCAGCCAACCGGGCGTCGAGGCCGTGGAGGAGCGCCCCACCGCCTGTCAGCACGATGCCCTGCTCCATGATGTCCGCAGCGAGCTCCGGAGGAGTCTTGTCCAAGGTGACCTTGACGGCGTCGACGATGGCCGACACCGGCTCCTCGATCGCCTCGCGGATCTCCTCGGTGGTGGTGACGATGGTCTTGGGCAGACCGGTGATGAGATCCCGACCTCGGATCTCCGCGTGCAGCTCCTCCTCGAGGGGACATGCGGAGCCAAGAGCGATCTTGATCTCTTCAGCCGTGCGCTCCCCCAGCGCCAGGCTGTACTCCTTCTTGATGAATTGGATGATGGCCTCGTCGAGCTCATCGCCGCCGATGCGCACCGACTGGCTGGTCACGATGCCGCCGAGGGAGATGACCGCCACCTCGGTCGTGCCACCGCCGATGTCAACGACCATGTTGCCGGTCGGCTCGTGGACGGGGAGGCCGGCGCCGATGGCCGCGGCCATCGGCTCCTCGATGATGAACGCCGGCTTGCGCGCCCCGGCCGACTCGGCGGCCTCCTGGACGGCGCGCTGCTCGACGCCGGTGATCCCGGAAGGCACGCAGATCACCATGCGGGGCTTGGCGAAGCGCCGCGAGCCATGCACCCGGCGGATGAAGTAGGCAAGCATCTTCTCGCAGATGTCGAAGTTGGCAATGACGCCGTCACGCAACGGTCGGATGGCCTGGATGTGGCTCGGCGTGCGCCCGATCATCCGCTTGGCTTCCATGCCTACCGCGAGGGGACGGTCGTCTTTGATGTTGACGGCGACCACGGACGGTTCGTTGAGCACGATGCCACGGCCGCGCACATACACGAGCGTGTTGGCTGTGCCGAGATCTACGGCCATGTCCCGGCCGAAGAAGCCGGAGAAGAGATTGTCAGACACGTGCTGGGCCTCCAGTGAGGGGTTCGGAGGTCGACATGCCAAGCTACAAGCCCGGTCAGGGGTCGTCCATCCGCCCAGAGAGGGCCATCCGCCTGTCTCTGGCCCTTGGCAGGCTAACCTCTCGCCGGCCCTGACGGCGACCGGCTTGGGCGCTTTCTCGTCGGGGTCCCGGTGACCGCCGACTCAGGCGCTCAGAGCCGGGAACCACAGGGCGATCTCGGCCTCGGCGCTGTCCGCCGAATCCGATCCGTGCACCAGGTTCTCGGTCGTCTCGACGGCCAGATCGCCTCGAATCGTTCCCGGCGCGGCCGTCGCCGGATTGGTTGCCCCCATCAGGGTGCGGACAACCGCCCAGGCGTCCTCCGGCCCGTCGATCACTGCGAGCAGAGCGGGCGACCGGGTGATGAACGCCAGCAGGTCCTCGAAGAACGGTTTGTCCTCGTGCTCGGCGTAGTGGCGCCCGGCTACCTCTCGGTCGATCGTGCGCAGCTCGGCAGCGACGATGCGCAGGCCCTTGCGCTCGAATCGGCCGAGGATCTCACCCACCAGCCCGCGCTCCACGGCGTCGGGCTTGCAGATCACGAGGGTGCGGGCCATGGGCCGGCAGAGTAGCGAATCAGCGGGACGCGACCGGCGAAGGCGGCTCGGGCCGCTCCCACCACGTACAGCGAACCGGTCACCAGGATCAAATCCTCCGCCGTGGCGCGGTCCATGGCCGCCCGGAGAGCATCGGGCACCGACTCCACGACCTCCGCCTGGGCTCCGACAGCGGCAGCCGCAGCGGCCACCTCACCGGCGGGAAGAGCCCTTGGCGAGGGGGCCAGGCAGGCCACGACCAGACGGGCGCGCCCAGCGTCGAGGGCGCTCAGCATCTCCTCGGGGTCCTTGCCTCCCAACATGCCGACGACCAGGATGCGCGAGCGGGCCTCGCCGAAGTCCTCGCTGAGCGTGGAGGCGGCGGCGGCGGCCCCATCGGGGTTCTTTGCGCCGTCGAGGATGACCAGGGGCTGGCGGGCGACGACCTCCATGCGCCCAGGCGAGCGCACCGTGGCCGCCGCCTCCCGGACCAGTGGCTCCTCGACGGGAGCGGCGAAGAAGGCCTCGGTGGCGGCGAGCGCGGTGGCGAAGTTGTCGGCCTGGTGTCGGCCGTGGAGGTCCAGCCACAGGCCCGTGTAGGTGGCGCCCGGGGTGCGCACGTCGAGCACCCGCCCTCCGACGGCCAGCTCGTTGCGGCTGCAGCCGTAGTCCCGACCGGCCAACCACAGCTCGGCGGGATCCTCCCGCTCGAAGATGGCCCGGAGCCCCGGGTCGCGCTCGCCGAGCACCAGGATGGACCGCTCCTTGACGATGCCGGCCTTCTCCCCGGCGATGTCGGAACGGCTGGGGCCCAGCAGCTCCGTGTGGTCGAGACCGACGTTGGTGACCACTGCCACCGTGGCATCGACGACGTTGGTCGCATCCCATCGTCCGCCCAGGCCGACCTCGACGACGGCAACGTCGACGGGCCGGTCGGCGAAGAAGCGAAAGGCGGCGGCGGCGAGGATCTCGAACCAGGTGGGGCGCAGGTCAGGCCCGAGCAGTCCCTCGACGTCGGCGACGTCGCTCAACAGGTCGGCCAAGGTGTCGTCGTCAATGGCTTGGCCGTGGGCGGTGATCCGCTCGTTGATGGACTCCAGGTGCGGGCTGGTGAAGGTGCCGACACTCAGGCCTTTGGCGCTGAGCAGCTGGGCGATGGCCCGCGCCGTCGACGTCTTGCCGTTGGTCCCGGTGACATGGATGACCGGCGCCGCCGCCTGGGGGTCACCCAACACGGCCATCAGCTGGGCCATGCGGGCCGGGTCCGGGATGGCCCGCGACCGGTCGGCCAGCATCCTTTCCAGGTTCTGGTGGCGGTCCAGCCATGCCAGGGCGTCACCGAGGTCCACGAGCACCCGCCCCCCAGATGCCGTCTGTCAGGATGCCGTCTATCAGGATGCCGTCTGTCAGGATGCCGCCCGCCGGGGACGAGTCTCCTTGACGGGCTCGGTACGGGGGATGAGCGTCGGGTTGACCCGCTCGAGGACAACGGAGCGGTCGATGAGGCACTGGCCGATGTCGGTACGACTGGGCAGGTCGTACATGACCTCCAGCAGAACCTCCTCCAGGATGGCTCGCAGGCCGCGGGCACCGGTGGCGCGCAGCATCGCCTGTTCGGCGACGGCCTCGAGCGCCTCGTCGGTGAAGACGAGCTCGACACCGTCGAGCTCGAAGACCTTCTGGTACTGCTTGACCAGGGCGCTCTTGGGCTCGACGAGGATGCGGACCAGAGCCTTTCGATCGAGGCTGGAGACGGCGCCGATCACCGGTAGGCGGCCCACGAACTCGGGGATCAGTCCGAACTTGAGGAGATCCTCGGGGAGCACCTGAGCCAGCAGCGCGCCCTCAGCCTGCGCCTGACCGCGACGGATCTCAGCGCCGAAGCCGATGCCCTGGTGGCCGAGGCGGGAGTCGATGATCCTGTCCAGCCCAGCGAACGCGCCCCCGCAGACGAACAGGATGTTGGTGGTGTCGATCTGGATGAACTCCTGATGGGGGTGCTTTCGCCCCCCCTGCGGCGGCACCGATGCCGTCGTGCCCTCCAGGATCTTGAGGAGGGCCTGCTGCACGCCTTCCCCCGACACGTCCCGGGTGATCGACGGGTTCTCGCTCTTCCGAGCGATCTTGTCGATCTCGTCGATGTAGATGATCCCGGTCTCCGCCTTCTTGACGTCATAGTCGGCGGCCTGGATCAACTTGAGCAGGATGTTCTCCACGTCTTCGCCGACGTAGCCGGCCTCGGTGAGAGCGGTGGCGTCGGCGATGGCGAAGGGGACGTTGAGCATCCGGGCCAGCGTCTGGGCCAGGAAGGTCTTGCCACAGCCGGGCGGGCCCAGCAGGAGGATGTTGGACTTCTGAAGCTCGACGTCGCTGTCGGCGTAGCCGCCGGACTGCACCCGCTTGTAATGGTTGTAGACCGCCACCGACAAGATCTTCTTGGCCCGCTCCTGGCCGATGACGTAGTCGTTGAGGAATGCCGAGATCTCCGTGGGCTTGGGCAGCTCTTCGAAGTGGACCTCCGAGCCCTCGGACAGCTCCTCCTCGATGATGTCGTTGCACAGATCGATGCACTCGTCGCAGATGTAGACACCCGGTCCGGCGATGAGCTTCTTGACCTGCTTCTGCGACTTGCCGCAGAACGAGCATTTGACGAGATCGCTCGACTCTCCGAACTTGGCCATCGGTACCCCCCTGGTTCCCTAGGACACGCCGGCGGCTTGTGGAAGAGCCGCCAGATCCCTCGTGGTGATGACTTCATCGATGACGCCGTAGTCCCTGGCCTCGTCGGCACTCATGATGAAGTCCCGGTCGGTGTCCCGGGCCACCCTCTCGACGGTCTGGCCGGTGTCGCCGGCCAGCATCTGGTTGAGCAGGTCGCGCATGGAGAGGATCTCCTTGGCCTGGATCTCGATGTCGGCGGCCTGCCCGGCCACGCCCCCGTGCGGTTGGTGGATCAGGATGCGTGCATGGGGCAGCGTGAATCGCTTCCCCGGCGTGCCCCCGGCCAGGATCACAGCAGCCGCCGAAGCGGCCTGCCCGTAGCAGAACGTGGAGATGTCGTTCTTCACGAACTTCATGGTGTCGTAGATCGCGAACAGCGCGGTGATCTCACCACCGGGCGAGTTGATGTAGAGGTTGATGTCGCGGTCGGCGTTCTTGTACTCCAGGTACAGCATCTGGGCACACACGGCGTTGGCCACGTAGTCGTCGATCGGGGTGCCGAGGAAGATGATGTTCTCCTCGAGCATCCGGGAGAACAGGTCGTAGCTCTTCTCCCCCCGGTTCGTCTGCTCGAAGACCCCCGGGATATGGTACTGGGCGAGGGGACTGGTCACGCTTCTCCGCTCTCGGCTGGGGCCGCTTGGCTGGGCTGGGGCTCTTGGGGGTCGAGGAGAGCCCGGTCAACCGGTTGTCCCTCGGCGTCGACAACCTCGGTGTGCTCTATCAGCCACTCCAGGGCCTTGCCCCTCTCCAGATCCGAGCGTACCGCGGGCATCCGCCCTGCGCTCTCGAGCTGGCGGCGGAGATCGGCCGGGGTCGTCTGGTGAGTGCCCGACAGCCGGGCGATCTCGGCGTCGACCTCCTCGTCGGTGGGGGCCAGCCGCTCCCCCTCGGCCACGGCCCGGAGCGCGAGATCGGCCTTGACCGCAGGTTCGGCTCCCGACCGCATCTCGGCGATGACGTCCTGCTCGCTTCGACCGGTGGCCTGGAGGTACTGGGCGATGGTGGCGCCCTGTGACTCCAGCCGGTGACCGAGGTCATGGGCCCGCCGCTCCACCTCAGCGTCGATCAAGGCCTTCGGCGGCTCCTCTTCGACCAGCTCCACCAGCGCCTCGACGGTCCCGTCTCGCAGTGCCATGGTGGCCTGCATCTTCTTGACCAGGCGTAGGCGCTTGACGATGTCGGCACGCAACTCGTCGACAGTGTCGAACTCGGAGGCCTCCGACGCCCACCCGTCAGTGACGTCGGGCAGCATCTTCTCCTTGACCTCCTTGACCAGGACCCGCAGCGCCACCACCCCATCGGGCAACTCGGCGTCGAACGCGATGATGTCACCGACCTTGGCTCCATTGAGCTGGGTGTCGAGCTCCGGAAGGACCGTGGCGCTCCCCAGCTCGTAGACGAAGTCATCGGTGGTCATGCCCCCGATCGCCTCACCGTCGCGCTCGGCGTGGAGGTCGATCGTCAGATGGTCGCCATCGGTGGCCGGCCGCTCGACGACGGCCAACTCGGCCAGGTTCCCCCTCAGGCGGTCCACCTGGGCAGCGATGTCCTCCTCGGTGACCCCGGGGTCGGGAACCTCGACGCGCAGACCCTCGTAACCGGCCAACCGCAGATGGGGCCGGACCTCGACGACAGCATCGAAGACCACGGGACCGCTGTCCTGACCGCTGGTGATGTCGATCTCGGGGGCCGCGATGGCGTCGACATCGTTGTCGAGCAGCGCTCGGGCGTAATAGTCGGGAAGGGCCTCCCGAAGCGCCTCGGACCTGCCGGTACCCGCGCCGAGGCGGGCCTCCAGTATCCGCCGGGGAGCTCGCCCGGGCCGAAACCCCGGGATCCGCACCTCCTTGGCGATCTTGCGGAACGCAGCATCCAAGGCGCGCTCGAACTCGTCCTCGTCGACCTCGATCGACAGCTTGACCTTGTTGCCCTCGAGGGGCTCGACGACGGCTTTCATACGGAGGCCAGAGTCTACCGGTGTCGGACCTCGACCGAGCCCAACGGTTCGCGAGTACCGTGAGTCCTTCATCCGAGCCCGAGTCGACCCCCCGACTTTGGGCCCGGTACGGGGAGTGGCGCAGCGGTAGCGTGCCTGCTTTGGGAGCAGGAGGTCGCGGGTTCGATCCCCGTCTCCCCGACACATCGAGCCCGGGGGTGATGCGCAACTTCGCCGCTACGCGTCCATGATGACCTACCTCCAGGAGCATTGAACCGCCCGACTTCGGCGCTGGTGGTGGCGATCTACCGGGAGGTTCGCCACCGCGACGAGTGGTTCGACGAGCCGGACGAGCTTGATCGGATGCAGTTGGCACTCGACCGTGCTGCCAAGTGGAGGACGTCCTGGATATTCACCCAGCCGAAACTGGGTACTGGAAGGGAGGGCGCCTCCTCGGCAAATCGACAGGGAATCGGACCCGCACCAGGCGGGCAGGCGGTGGCGTCATCTCTTCCTGCGAGTGATCTCGCTCGTGCCTCAATGTGAAAACGATGAGTGGCAGGTATTGGTGACGCAGGACTGATTCGGTCGAGCAGGCATCGTGGGTCGCAGAGCGACTCGACCCGTTCGGCAGCGGCGCGATGACCTCCGTCGTGGCAGGCGGGTTCGCCGCCTACGCCCGCCTGCTGTACCCGGTCGAGACTTGCCGCGGCGTGCACCACCAGACCGTGCGGTGGGCGGAGGTTGCCGCCTGGAGCGGAATGTCGCCAACCCCGGGCGCAGTTCGACGACATCGCCCTGCCCGAACGCAGCCCGACCACGCCTGCGCCGAAAGACAGTCAAAGGCCCTGACAAAGGCACGCTTTTTAGCCCGGTTTGACCGAAAATGATGGTCGCAGAAAGGTGGCCCGCGTCCGGCGTCCGCTCGATGGACGCTCGATGGGCCGCCCTGTGGCCGTCGGAGGCGCCCTCCACAGAGCCAAACAGACCCGCCGACGAGCGGCTCTACCTGGAGCGGGCGACGGGAGTCGAACCCGCGTAACCAGCTTGGAAGGCTGGGGCTCTACCACTGAGCTACGCCCGCGTCGACCAGAGCGTACCCGAGCGCGCCTCCGCCGGCTCAGGAAGACAACAAGGCTTCCCAAGTGGTGCACTGACCATTCTTTGCCTCATATTGGTAAAAAGCGCCCGAATCGTCGCCCATGCACCTTACGGCGGACTTCACTGGGTATACGACTAAGTGCGAGGAATGTCAGCCAGTTCGTGTTCAAAGATCTCCACTATTTCCACTATCTCCTCGCATTTCCGCCGCGGATCTGCCACAATGGACAGGGAAGTGCCGCCGTTTGCAGTCTGCCCAAAGAATTCGTTGTAACCGTAGACGATTAGGCGTATCTCCGCAGGCAGGTGGTATGTAGGAAGTAGTTGCACAAAGTATTTCTATGACGCGGGAAAGTACCCGGAACAGATCTCCTGGCACCTTTGTACCTCGCGTTCGTCCGTCGCAAACATCTGCTCATCAACCGTTTTGAAAGGTCGTTGGATCATGCACACCATCAAGGCTCGCATTGCTCTCGCTGCTGCTGGCATCGGCGCCGTCGCCGTCGCTTCCCAGACGGGCTTGGCCGCCGTCCTCGCTACCGTCGGCATGACCTGACCAGCATCGCAGCCCGCCGCCACCTGCCGCTCAGCGCGAGTGGCGGGTGGTGACGCGCAAATGACGGATGGCCCGATGCTTGGCGCTTCTCGCACCTTGCGCTAGTCTGGTTGTCCTAACCCAGAGACTCGCCTGACTCCACGAGGTGGAGACCACACGACGTGCAAGCCAAGACGCCGCCCTTCGGCCGATACCAGGTTCTTGCAGGGGCCGTCGCTGGAGGGGCCGCGATCTGGCTGAGTGCGGGTGTCCTCGGGGCCATGCCGGATTGGTGGATGATTGGCCTGTTCGCCGCTCTGGTCGCGGCCAGCGAGAACTTTTCGGTGCTCCTGCCGTCCCACGTCAGCATGAGCCCCCAGCTCATCCTGGTGATGGCCGCCGTGGTCGCCCTCGACGGCCGGGGGGTCGTGGTGGGCACACTCCTCATCGGGGGAGCCGGGGGCCTGGTAGCCAGGACATTCCGCGCTCGACATTTCACCTCCATTGTGTTCAACCTCGGTCAGATGGCGCTGTCGGCGGCGACTGCGGCTTCCGTCTTCGGCGCCCTGTCTGCGACCCGCGCTCCCTCCGTGGCGACCTACGTCGCCACCGTGGTGAGCTATATCACCGTCAACTATGGGTTGGTCGTCCTGGCCGCCATCCTCAGGTCCGGAGCGACCTTGCGCTCCTTGTGGAGCAACATGTGGACCTCGGCGCTCAACGACTGCGTCTTCGGCATCCTCGGCCTGCTGCTTGGGTTGCTCTACCTCACCGTCGGACCGGTGGCCCTGGTGGCCGTCATCGCTCCCACCGTCGCCGCTAGGACGGTGTTCAGCTCCGCCGGCAGGTTTCGCCAGACCTACCACCGCCTGGAGCTGCTCTACGGCTTCACCCGCCAGATCGAACGCTCGAACGAGCAACCCGACGTCGTCATCGCCGTCCTGCGCCAGTTCCGGTCGCTCCTCGATGTCGACGTGGCCGAGTTCGCAGCGCTGGGGCCCACCGGGTGGCGCCGCACCTCGCTCGGCGCCGACTCCGAGGAAACCGCCATCTCGGACGTGCCGGATGTTGGTGCGTTGGTGACCGCCGTGGGGGGCGGTCCGATCCTGAGCGACCACGCCCCGGCGGAGGTCCAGGTGCAGCTCGCCACCGAAGGACGAAACCGGGCCATGATCACCCCTCTCCTGGTGGACGGCCAGCTCATCGGGGTGCTCACCGTGGCCAACCCCGTCCCCGACCGCCGGTTCAGCGCCGAGGACCTCAAGTTGGCGGAGACCCTGGCCAACCACGCCGCTGTCAGCCTGGAGCACACCCGGCTCCTCGACCAGGTGCGCTTCGACGCCCGCCACGATCCGTTGACCGGCCTGCCCAACCGTTACCGGTTCAACGAGATCGTTGCCGAGGCGACCGACCCGCTGGCTGTGCTCCTCGTGGATCTGGACCGTTTCAAGGAGATCAACGACACGTTGGGGCATGACTACGGCGACCTGCTGCTGCGCGGCGTCGGGGCCCGGATGGTGGAGGTCCTCGGCGGACAGGGCACCGTGGCCCGTCTCGGCGGCGACGAGTTCGGTATCCTGCTCCCCAACACCCAGGGGAGCGACGCTGCTCAGACCGCCGTTGCCCTCCTGGCGGCCCTCGAGAGACCCTTGGAGGTCGGCGAGCTGCAGCTCGAGATCACCGGCAGCATCGGTGTGGCCACGACGGCAACTGCCGAGGAGAGCAGGGGCAAGCTGCTGCAACAGGCGGACGTGGCCATGTACATGGCCAAGAGGGCGCACAGCGGCTGGGAGCTCTACACGCCCGAGCGGGACCACTACAGCCCCAGGCGCCTGGCCCTGGCCTCCGAGCTGCGCCAAGCCATCGACCATGGCGAGCTCGAGGTCCACTACCAGCCCAAAGCCAACCTGCACACCGGGCAGATCGTCGGCGTCGAGGCGCTGGTGCGGTGGCGGCACCGCCACTTCGGTCTGCTCGGACCCGATGTCTTCATCCCCCTGGCCGAGCACGTCGGCCTCATCCGGCCGTTGACCCTGATGGTGTTGAACTCGGCGATCCACGAGCAGCACCGCCTGCACGACCGGGGTTTCCCGGTCGGGGTGGCGGTCAACATCTCCGTCCGCTCTGTGCTCGATGTCAACCTCCCGGATCAGGTTGCCGAGGTGCTCCGGGCTCACAGCATGGAGGCGTCCAACCTGACGCTCGAGATCACCGAAGGCAGCGTCATGGCCGACCCGGCCCGCACCATCGGCATCCTGGGACGCCTCGATGCCCTCGGGGTGGCCATCTCCCTTGACGACTTCGGTACCGGCTACTCATCGCTCTCCCACCTCAAGCGCCTCCCGGTGTCCGAGATGAAGATCGATCGTACGTTCATCGCCGGGCTCCTCGATGACGACCAGGACGAGGCCATCGTTCGCTCCACGGTCGACCTCGGCCACAACCTCGGCCTGCGGGTGGTGGCAGAGGGCGTCGAGGACCGGGTGACGTGGCTGCGGCTGGCCAGCATGGGCTGCGATGAGGCCCAGGGATACTTCGTCAGTGCTCCGCTGACTCCTGACGCCCTCGCCGCATGGGTCGAACGCACCAACCTGGCCATCGATCCGTATCTCTGAAACCGCCCGCCTGAGGACCAGCTCTGCGACCGTCCTGGCCAACCGTCGGCCCGGCTGCGACACCGTGTCAGGGCCGCATCCGGCAATTGCGGGTTCCCCGGGGGGGTTTGAGCAGCTACTGTCCGGGCTGAGGGCGTAGGCCTGCTGCGGAGCGACCCTCCTTCCTCTGATGACCCTTTCCCTGTCCGAGCGCCGACGGCGCACCTTCGGTGTCGTGGCGCTGCTTCTCGCCATTGCCGGCGGGTGGCTGGCGGTGGCCCAGGTGCCGAGTGGGGCGTCGGTGCCGATGCTGACGTGGTCCACGCTGTCACCGCCGTTGAGCCCCCCGCCCCTGGCGTTTTCCTCGATGGCCTATGACAGCGACAACGGCACCGTCGTGCTCTTCGGGGGTCAACGGGCCGACGGCACCGTGTCCTCCGATACGTGGGTGTGGAATGGCTCGACCTGGAGCCGGTACGGGTCAGCGGTTCCGGCTCGCAAGTTGTCCTCCATGGCCTTCGATCCCGCGCTGCACCAGCTGATCCTCTTCGGCGGGCAGGGTGCTGGCAATCAGCTGCTCAACGACACCTGGGCCTGGAACGGCGCCACCTGGGTCGTCCAGACCCCCGGACCGGGGACGAGCCCGCCTGCCCGGGAGGGGGCCACCCTCGGCTTCGACGCCAACGATCAGCTGGTGCTCTTCGGTGGCCGCGGCCTGGCGCGCCAGGCGGGGTCGGTCGGTGGCATCACCCCCGCGGCCCTGCCTGCGCCCGCCAGGTCGAACGGCGCGCACCGCGACCCCGCCACCGCCCTGCTGGCCGACATCACCCCCTTGGTCGCACTGGGCGACACTTGGGTGTGGACCGGTTCGACGTGGTCCGAGCAGGCCGTTGGTGGTCCGCCGGCCCGCACCGACGCCACCATGGCCTGGGATGGTACGCATCACCAGACCGTCCTCTTCGGCGGGACTTCCAGTCCGGTCGGGACCAACCCGCCCAACGGCATGCTGGCCGACACCTGGATCTGGGGCACCGGAACGTGGGGTCCGACAGCCCCGCCGAGCTCACCGACTCCCCGACAAGACGCCACCCTGGTTGCCGACGGTGATCTCGGTGGCCTCGTCGCCTTCGGCGGGGGCACGACGACTGGTCTCGGCAACGACACCTGGTTGTGGAACGGACAGACCTGGGCGCAACTCGCTCCCGCCGGCAGTCCCACGCCCCGGGAGGGAGCGTCCGCCGCCTACGACGCCGCCGCCCACCAACTCGTCCTCTTCGGCGGGATGACAGGCGGTGGGACGCTGGCCGGGGACACGGAGGTCCTCACGACCAAGGCACCGGCGATGCCGGGGACCTCACCGACGCCGGAGTCGCCGGGCAACCAGCGGGCGACGCCGGGGGGGAGCGCCTCGCCCACCACACCGACCACACGGTCGGCGGGGGGCTCGAGCAGCGGGGGCGGTCCGGGGAGTGCATCAGGTCCCGCCGTGTCGCCGTCGCCATCCAAGGACAGTGCCCGCCAGGTCCGACGAGGCGACCTGGTGTCGCTGTCCGGGTCCGGCTTCAAGGCGAACACAGCGATCACCATCACCTTCCACTCGAGCCCGTACCTGGTCGGCCGCACGGTAGCCAACGCGGCAGGGGAGTTCTCGGCCACAGTCGCTGTGCCCACCGCGGCGGCTCCCGGCAAGCACCACTTCGAGGCCACCGGCATGGGTGAGGCTGGCGTGACGATCACTCTGGTCACCCCCGTGGACGTCATCGACGCCATGGCGCACCATCGGGCCGTCGTGCAGACCCTCGTGCTGGTGGCCGTCGCCATCGCCTTGCCGGTCGGGACCTGGCTGGTCATGGGCATCGGCCGGGGACGGCGCAAGTCGGCCGTCGACGTCTGATCACGGGGGCGGGTCGCGGTTCGCACCAGCGGGTGCGCTACGGGCCGCAGCGATCCCAGGTCGGGGAGCTGTGGCGGCCTGATGATGACCGCTGCCACCATCCCGCTGTCGTGCTCATCCACGGTGGGTACTGGCGGGCCATGTACACCAAGCAGCTCATGCATCCGCTTGCCCGGGCCATCGCCGCTGAGGGCTACGCCGTGTGGAACATCGAGTACCGCCGAGTCGGCGTAGGTGGCGGCGGGGGTGGCTGGCCGGCCACCTTCGTGGATGTGGCCGCAGCGATCGATCACCTCCAACAGGTGGAGGGCATCGACCAGGATCGGATCGTGGCTTGCGGTCACTCTGCTGGGGGTCACCTGGCGCTGTGGGCGGCGGCCCGGCCGCGCCTCCCAGCCGGGTCGCCGGGCGAGCATCCGGAGGTCGCCGTGCATGCAGCCATCTCCCTGGCCGGTGTGGTGGACCTGGTCGAAGCGGCTCACCTCGGGCTGGGCGGCGGTGCCGTCCCCAACCTGCTCGGCGCCACCCCGGAGGCCGCCCCTGACCGCTACGCGGCCGCTTCGCCGGCATCCCTGCTCCCCCTCGGCGTGCCCCAGGTCCTCCTCCACGGCGACAACGACCCCGCCGTGCCCCTGGCCATCTCCGAGCACTACCACCGGCGGGCCCTGGCCACCGGTGACAACGTGACTTTCGCGTCCCTGCCCGGCATGGGCCACATGGAGCTGATCCAGCCGAAGGGGAAGGCCTGGGAAGTCCTGCGCTCCGCGCTGAGTCGCTTCTCCACCTGAGGCGGATGACTGTTCGGGCGATGGTCAGCGTCCAGCCATGCGTCGTTCACTTCTCGTTTACCTCATCTCCCTACGGTGCGGGAGGCAGCAGAGACGTTGGTAAGGCCGGGACGACCGCGCAACGCAGCCGTTGAGGCGGGGAAGCGCCGGGCCCGGGCGAACGACGTGCGACACCGCCAAGGGCGATCCTCACCGGGCCGTCCCGCCACCCACCACCATCCGGAGGAATCCCCATCTTGCGACGCCTCGCCGTGCTCTCGATCGCAGCGGCCCTCGCGGCCACCACGCTCACCGCCTGCGGCAGCTCCACGAAGACCTCGTCTTCCACGACCGCAGCTGGTTCCACGTCGTCCACGGCAGCCAACGTCACCGTCGACACCGGGAACCCTACCAAGGCGGTCACCCTGACCGAGGACGGATCCAGTCTCCTGTTCCCCTACCTCCAGCAGCTTGTCGCTCCCCTGACCCAGACCTTCCCCAACATCACCCTCAGCCCGGCGGCCGGCGGGTCGGGCAAGGGTATCTCCGATGCGACGAGCGGCACCTCCCTGCTGGGCGGCACGGACGCCTACCTGAGCCCCGGTCAGGCGTCGGCGTCCCCCGGCCTGCTCAACATCCCGATCGTGGTCTCGGCGCAGGCCGTCAACTACAACCTCCCCGGCATGGCCGACCTCAAGCTCAGCGGCGACATCATCGCACAGATGTATCTCGGCAAGATCACCAAGTGGAACGACCCCGCCATCGCCAAGCTGAACCCGGGAGTCACCCCGCCGGCCACCACGGTGGTCCCGGTCCGCCGGGTGGACTCCTCGGGAGATACCTTCCTCTTCACGAGCTTCCTGTCCGCCACCAACCAGGACTGGAGCAACGGTCCGTCCCTCGGCACCACCGTCACCTGGCCGCCGGCCGCTGGTGAGCTGACCGCCAACGGGAACCCCGGCATGGTCCAGACCTGCAGCACCACTCCCGGATGCATTGCCTACGTCGGCGTGTCCGCCGAAAGCACCGCCAAGACGGCCAACTTGGGCGAGGCCATGCTGCAGAACAAGGCCGGGCAGTTCACCCAGCCAAGCAGCGACAACATCAACGCCGCCGTCGCCGCCTCGGTGGACGGCGTGCAGCCCAACCTGGTGGCCAACATCATCTATGCCGATGGTCCCCAGTCCTACCCGATCGTCAACTTCGAGTACCTGGTGGTGAAGTCATCGCAGGCCGACGCTGACACAGCCAAGGCCATGCGCACGTTCTTCTCGTTCGCCCTCGACCCCTCCAAGGGCGCCACCCCGGCCAACCTCGACAAGGAGGGGTTCGTGGCCCTCCCCACCTCCGTGGTGCCGAAGGTCAACGCAGCAGTCGCCAAGATCGGGCCTTGAGCACCGTCAGGTGGGGAGTCGCTTCCCGCATCTGATCCGAGCGGCCCGGCCCGACCCCTCTTGGGC
>JALYZO010000228.1 GCA_030945745.1 Actinomycetota bacterium | reverse complement strand
GTCGACGACCACATCGACGGTGCCCCCCGAACCGTTGAACACCGACACCTTGTTGCCCGCCGACACCTTGGTGACAACCAGGTTGGGGACCACACAATCCGGGACCACACAATTCGCAGGCCCGGCCACAAAGTTCAACGACGCCTCCAACGGCGGCGACGCCACATCGGCCGGGTACACACTCAAATATCCCGGGGCGGTGGCATCGACCGCTGTCACGTTCAACGCCACCGCCGAAGCCCCCTGAGGCACCGACGCCGGCATGGTCACCGTGACCGCCTGATTGGCACCCAACGTGGTCACACCACCCTGACCCGAACGGCTGTCAACAATACGAGACGGCGACAGAGGCACATAGCTGCCCCCCGACGGCGCCGGCACCTGCACCGACCCCGCATCACACGGCCCACTGCGAGGCAGGCCGCGCTGGTCGACCGGCGGGCACGTGGCCGCCAACCCCGCTCCGAGCAGCGGGGAACCCGCCAGTGGCAGCTGCGTCGGGGTAGGACCACCATTAGCCGCCAGCGGCCCGAGCTTGGGGTCAAGGGGAGCCGCCGCTATGCCGGTGTGGTCGGTGGTCGGATTCAGACCCACCGCTCCAGTGGGGTTGCCGATCACGTTGCCGCCCGTGCTGGTCACCGGTCCGACGATGTCACCAACATCAGACCCTCCGACCGTGGCGGTGTTCGCTGCCACCACGTTGTCGCCCAAGGTAGCCAGACGGGTGGCTGCGACGGGTGGGGTGGCCGTCGGGTTCCCCGGGGTGCAGATGGGATTGCGGTCGCCGGCGGCTACATCACCCGCTCCAACGACGTCGGGGACGCACACCGGGTTCAGGCCGGCGCCAGTGGGGGCCACGTTGGCGTCGACGGTGTCCGACGTCAGGTTGACCGCCGGGACCGCAGCACCACTGTTGGCGAACGTCGTGGTGTTGAACGCCTCCACAGCACCCCCATTGGTATCGGCGAGGTTGGCGGTCAGCGTCGAGTTGGTGACCGTGACGTTGCCCCCCCCCTGCGCGCACGAGGTGTAGACACCGACCTGGCCGTACACGCACGTCTGGCCGTCAACAAAGATCGCCCCGCCCTGCCCGCCGCCGTTGTCGGCGCCAGCAGCGCCGAGACCGCCTCGGGCCTGGTTGGTGTTGAACGTGGAACCTGTGACCGTGAGTGTGCCGCCATAAGCGAAGATCGCCCCGCCCAAGCCGCCACCGCCGCCACCGCCACCGGCGCTGCCGTTCCCGCCGCCATAACCGCCGGCGGCACCGAAGTACTGGACCAATCGGGTGGAGGAATGGCCGCCACCGCCACCGCCGAAACCGCCGAGGCCGGCCACGCCGAACCCTTGGGAGGGTGTGCTGGCGTTGCCGCCGCCGCCGCCGCCGAAGCCGGCGTTAGCAGTGGAATGGCCAGCACCGCCGCCGCCGAAGCCGCCGTCGCCTCCTCCGTCAACGTCTGCGCCGCAGTTGCCGGCCCCCCCACCGAATCCGCCGTTGCCGGTTTGGTGGTTGCCAGGCTTCGGGGTGCAGTCCCGCCCTCCGCCGCTCAGCGCACCGGGGGTGCCCGGGTAGGCCTGGTCACCGCCGATGTTCCCGGCACCGCTGCTGCCGCTCCCGCCGCCGCCGCCACCGTTGGGGTCCCCGGCGCCGCCGAGGCCGCCGCCGCCGCCGCCGCCGCCGCGCCCGCTGCTGGGTGCGACGTAGGTGCTGCCGGCGCCGCCGACGGCGGTGTTGGCTGCTAGTTGCGAGTTGACGATGTTGATGGTGCCGCCGTTGGAGAAGATCGCTCCGCCCAGGCCGGCACCGCCGGCGCCCCCATCGGCGCCATTACCGCCCGTGGCGGTCCCGCCGGACAGTTTCACGTCGAGGAGCTGCAGGTTGCCGGTCGGTTCCACGTCGAAGATCCGGAATGTCGGCACACCCGCCGCAGGGGCGGCGGTGATGGGCGCCAGCGTCCCCGGCGTGGCGCTCTCCACCGTGACATCGGCAATGATCGGGGCGAGCCCGTCGAGGCCGTTGAAACCGCTGGCCACCTGGGTCAGTGTCGACCCGCCCGTGGGCACCTTGATGACCCACGGGCCGTTCCCGGTCGGCGGCGTGCAACCTGAACCGCTAGGCGCGGTGCCGGTGTTCGCCTCTGCGACCGCGTCGGCCAAGCTGCACCCCGCCCCCACCACCAGGATCGTCGGGGGAGAGCCGGAAGTGGTGAACGTGAACTTGTCCCCAGGGCTCACAGGGCTGGTCCCTCCCGCAGTGGTCACCGTCACATCGACGGTCCCTGCGGAGCCGACCGGGCTGGTCGCCGAGCAAGTCGTCATGGTGGCACACGTCACCCCCGACGCCCGGATACCACCGAAATCAACTCGGGTCGCGCCCGGGCCGGTGTCGAAACCGGTACCGGTCACCGTCACGGACTGGCCGCCCGCGGCGCCACCACCCGTCGGGGTCACCATGGACACCGTCGGCACCGCCTCGTAGGTGAACCTGTCGGCTGTGGCGGTGGCGCTGGTACCCCCGGTGGTGGTCACCGTCACATCGACCGTGCCAGCAGTACCGGCAGGACTGACAGCCGTACAGGTTGTTACGGTCGCGCACGACACGCCCGTCGCTGCAATGGTCCCAAACTTGATCGTGGTCGCCCCAGTCCCCATATCAAAGTTGGTGCCTGTCACCGTTACGGTCGTACCCCCTGCCAGGGGGCCGGCCGTCGGGGCGACCGCAGAGACCGTCGGTGCTGCGACGTAGGTGAACCTGTCGCCTGGGCTGGTGGCGCTGGTACCTCCCGGCGTGGTCACCGTCACATCGACCGGGCCCGGCGCGCCGGCCGGGCTCGTCACAGTACACGTCGTCGTACTCGGACAGGTCACGGCGGTCGCTGCCGCGGTCCCGAAGGTGACCGCCGTGGCCCCGGACAGGTTGGTGCCCGTCACCGTCACCGTCGTACCCCCCGTGGCCGGGCCGGCGGTCGGGTTGATCGACGTGACCGTGGGAGCGCTCACCGGCGGGGTGTAGGTGAACCGGTCCGCCGGGCTGGTCGCACTCGTACCCCCCGACGTGATCACCGTTACATCCACAGCGGTGGTCGCACCGGCCGGGCTCGTCGCCGTGCACATCGTCATGGTCGTACAGGAAACGCTCGTAGCCGAGACCGTCCCGAACTTCACCGATGTCGCCCCCGCAGCGGTCTCGAACCGGGTTCCGGTGATCGTCACCTGCGTACCACCCGTCGACGGGCCGGAGGTCGGGCTGATGCCAGTCACCGTCGGCAGGGTCACCGCGGCCACACCCTCAACCCTG
Organism: Actinomycetota bacterium; assembly: GCA_030945745.1. Taxonomy (GTDB): domain Bacteria; phylum Actinomycetota; class Acidimicrobiia; order Acidimicrobiales; family Palsa-688; genus JALZAH01. The sequence goes on along the minus strand of JALYZO010000228.1, from coordinate 4,867 downwards.
CGGACGACGTGATTGCCTAGGTCGCCGATGAAAAGGTTGCCTGAACCGTCAACAGCAACTCCGTAGGGCGTATTGAGGGTGGCCGAGGTGGCCGGACCGTTATCGCCGGTGTAACCGGACATTGCGCCGGTCCCGGCCACGGTGGTGATCGTGCCAGCGGCGTCGACCTTGCGTACCACGTTGTTACTACTGTCGGCGACGAACACCGATCCAGCGGCATCCACCGTCAACTGTTGGGGTCCGTTCAGCTTTGCGCTCAGGGCCGGCCCCCCGTCGCCACTGAAGCCCGCGGTGCCGGCCCTTCCGGCGACCGTAGTGATGATCCCCGATGTGTTGACCTTGCGTACCACGTTGTTGCCGGTGTCACTGATGTATACGTCGCCGACCTTGTCCACCGCCACACCGGACGGGCTGTTGAGCTCGGCACCTATTGCCGGGCCGTTGTCGCCAGTGAAACCGGCGGTGTTGTTCCCGGCGAACCTGGTGATGATCCCAGACGTGTCGACCTTGCGAACAGTGTTGAAACCGTTGTCGGCGATGTACAGAACGCCGGCAGCATCGACGGCCACAGCCGATGGACTGTTGAACGTCGCATTGGTGGCGGGCCCCCCGTCGCCGCTGTTACCGAAGTTGCCGTTTCCGGCCACGGTGGTGATGATGCCCGCCGTGTCGACTTTTCGAATAACCATAAACACCGTACTAATAAAGAGGTCACCCTGCGCGTCGACAGCAACACCATTAGGAGTTAAGTCAGCTGACGTGGCCAACCCGCCGTCGCCGCTGTTACCGAAGTTGCCGTCGCCGGCCACGGTGGTGATAATGCCTGCCGGATCTACCTTCCGGATGGTGTTTGAGTCGGTGTCGACGATGAACACATCGCCGTTTCGGTCAACGACGGCCTGGGAGGGACTCAGCGGAGCGTTCTTGGCCGGCCCCCCGTCACCGATACCGGCCACGCCACTACCGGCCGTGCCGGTCCCGGCAAAGGTAGTGATGGTACCTGTCGCCGCCGACGCAGGCTGCGCGGACACCACGCTCAACAACCCGACAGCCAGCCCTACCACGCCGGACATGACCCTAATCCTCAGGCCGCAATGCGCTGCCCTGGACCTGCCCTGATCCATCAACTGATTCCCCATTCCGTCCTAATTCATCGATCGCGTCCGCGCAATCTGACGGGACGCCCAAATATGCTTGAGGAGACTATTGGCCGGCAAGCACAACGGGCCGTAAGCGTGATCTTCCTAGCCCGTTGCGAAAGCGCTCATCACCCGGGGCCAGCCGATCAGGCAACCAGCCAACCGAAACCCGTTCGCTGGGTCCCGGCTGGCTGATCGCATGTTAATCAAATCAGGGTTAGCTGCCTCAGCAGGTGCCCGTCGTGTCGTAAGCGCCGGTGGAGAGAGGCGGACAGTACGCAGGTGCGTAGCCCGTCGTCGCGTTGTGGTAGAAGGCGAACAACAGCCCCTCATCCACGGTGGTTCCGTTGTTCCAGAACGGGGCGCCGGCCAAGTAGGTCTGGTAACCGCTGCCGTCGAGACTACCGGGGGCTGCGACGGTCCAACCCAGGTTGGGTCCTGCGTCGGTGGCACTGGTCTGCTGGTAGTAGGAGGGCAGTGGCAGATCCTCCAGCAACGGTTGGCTTCCAGGCGATGCGGGGGCGGACCCGAACACGTAGGCTCCTCCGTCCTCGTCGGTGTTCGCTGCCTTGTGCGGGGAGGCCCCAACCAAGAGAGCCGGAGTGGTGCTGTTCCCATCGGTCGTTGCGGTCATCGACCAGCCGAATTGGCGACCACTGCCGCTCGGTGTCGCATGGGGATCATTGAGCGTGTAGAGCATGGCTCCGGTGAATCCATTGAAGACCCACGATTCGCCCTGACCGGTCCCGATCGCCCCATCTTGCAGCCAACCCTCACCGTAGACGTCGTTCTTGTTGTCAGCGTTGACGTCACCGGGCGAGTTCGGCGTGACATCTTGAAAGCCGAAGTAGGCACCCTGCTGCGGGGTGGGATCGTCGATGGTCTGCAGCACCGTTCCCGTCGCCAAGCCGCCGCCCTTGCCGTCGTAGATGTACATCCGGCCCTGGCTGGTATGACCCCCGACCGTATCGTTGTAGGTCGGGGCACTGACCAGTTGGTCGGGTACGCCGTCACCGTTGGTGTCGCCCACGCCTTGCACCGACAGGCCGAAGTTGCCACACGAACTCGTGGAACTGCAAACTTGGCCCTTGCCGGGGTTGGTCAGCGTCCGCACCGGGGTGTTGCCTGCCCCAGTGGTCGCGGGGGGTGTCACAGTGTAAGAGCCCGGATCGCCGTTGAAGATGTAGGCCTTGCCCACCCCCTTATTCACGGTCCCGTCCTGGCTCGCCGACGCACCGATGATGATCTCGGATTTGGCGTCGCCGACGATCGCTGGGGAGCCGGTGCCGACAAAGCCTGCGCTGGTGGTGTTGTAGATGTCACCAGCCTTGCCGATCCTAGAGCCAAAGCGCTCGCCAATCGTACCGGTCGGGCTGTTGATCGTGTAAAGCAGGTTCCCGAGCTTTCCACTGTACACGTAGACGTGGCCTGCGCTGTTGTAGGTTCGGGGAGTTGCGGTGTCTTGGGAGTCCTCGCCGATGGCCAAGTCCGGGACATTGTCACCATTGACGTCACCGATGTTGGTGACCACGAAACCGAAGTGTTGGTTGACGGTCGGCGTCGGTGGATGGATCGTGTAGATCGCCGTTGCTGGCGTTTGCGAGCCGCCGCTGTTGGTGATCAGGCTGGACCCCTTGACCGCGTAGACCGTACCCGCCTCGGTCTTGGTGCCGTCGGTGCCGAAGGGATCAGCCACCCACACACTGTTTACAGTGTCGGTGCCGAGCTTGGCGCCAACAGCCACCGTGCGCTCACCCCAACGGGTCTGCGTTCCCGCCGCAGTGGGCTCCTTGATTGCCGCCGGCGAGCCAGGCGGGATAGGCGGCGTCGGGTTAGCGCCGGCCGGCGAACCGCTCAACGCCAACGCCGTCACCGTAGCTGTGGTCATCGCAGCGCCAGTCACAGCAGCGCTGGTCAACATCCGCAGGCCACGCCAACGTGGCCGACCTGCTCCTCTTAACGCTCGATCACGATATGTCATTGTGCCTCCTAGTAGGGCTTGTAGTGCTGTTGCTTGCTGCGCAAACGAGACCCTTCCGTCGGGCTCGTGAGCACTCGTCTCGCCGGGTACTCTGAGCAACCCGTTCAGGTTAATACCCGTTTGGGACATAGTGCAAACGAAAGTTCTGACTTTACCTTCTGTAGATGTTATTGACATTCACATGGGTGCGGCAATCCCGGAACAGCACTACCACCGTTACGTTAACGGCGCTATTATAGATGCCCGGGAATCCCCGGTTGGGGCCGCTCTATCAGCTGTTGGCGGTTCAGTGTTCCGGCACCTAGCCTTAGCGCTGATGCGACTCAACCGCCGGATGTGGACTGTTGCGGTCCTAAGCTTTCTGTCGGCTTCACTCGCGTTGACGGCCTGTAAGAGCACGCCCTCTGGGGCCCAACATGGTGCTCTCACCGGCGCGAGTAAGATGTCGTTCTGCTCGGGGGAACGCACCATAAACGCCGGGCTGGCTCAGCGGGCCAAGGCCACTACCGACGATATGGGACTGGGCGTCACGCTCAACATGGCAAAAAAGGATATCGCCACCGCTGCTCGCCTTGGCCCGTCCTCGGCACGGCCGAGACTTGATCAACTGACCGAGGCGCTCCACGAGGCGATAGACCAAGTCGTCACAGATGGGATGGGAGCCGCACTCGAACCTATCGTCGCTAAGATCCATACCGACCTCAATAGCTTCGAACGGCTCTGCAGAGACTGACAAGCCATGAGCGAGATCGATTCGTCCCGGGTCGGGGTGCGAACCGTCCCCGACGCTGTCGCCACCGAGTCTTCTGCATCCGGGTAGGCCCACGCCATCTGGCAGGACTGGGCCGTCCGCGGTTTCGCCTACTGGCCAGCTCATCTTCTACGGCGCCGCCACCCCTGCGTTAGCAGCCGCCCTGCTCGCCTTCCAGCCCATCGAGTTCGTGGTCACGGCGACCAGCAAACCCGCCATCGTCGCGGTGGTCATCAGCGCCGCGGCCCGCCACCGTCAACACCGCCGCCCTGGCCAACAACACCCAGCTCATCAACACCGAGCTGGGCGGAACCGGGGGCACCTCAGCCCGCAATAGCGGCCGCCTCCGACGTCGGCAGTAGGCCGTGAGGCTGTGAGGCTGTGAGGCCCCCGAATCTGATTGGAAGGACTCAGTGACCGGGTCCCCAAGGATGCCAGACACTCACCCTGGCTCCCTGAGCCGGAGAGAACGATAGTTATCCGTACTCCTCCAGCCATTATTCTGTGCCGGTAGACGGGACTTCTTCAGAGACTCGTCCGCGCAACGGCGAGTGGTCTTCCGCCCCGTGTGTGCCCTTCCACCGAAAACCGTCCGCTCAGCGGGCCTTCACAGCCTCTGAAATCCTGGCGCTGGTATGGAGGTGCCCGCCAAGTCCGCCCGATCGTCCGCCACCGCTACGCACGATACGTACCGGCCGTACGGTACTGACCGTGTGGGGGGCCTGACCAGGCCCCCCACGGGGCGGGTTACCGCCCCAGCAGCTCGTGGAGGTCGTCGAGCAAGGTCTGGACGTACATGTCCTGCTCGGCTCGAGCCTCGACGTCGGCCATGTGCCGGGCGGTGCGGGCTGCGTCGCTTAGCTGGCGGCTCCAGGACGGGTTGTCGCTGTAGTCGGCGGCTTCTTCGGCCAGCTCTGCGAGGTGGATCAGTCGGTCGTGGGTCATGGTGTTCCCCTCCTGTCGGGGTTGGCTGGTGCTGGTTGACGCAGCCCCGTC
>JALYZO010000222.1 GCA_030945745.1 Actinomycetota bacterium | reverse complement strand
CTCTTGGGCCGGGCCGCTCTTCTTTCCCTGCGGGCGCCCGCTCCCGGCGCCACTACCATCACCATCCGACTGAGACAGCGCCCGGTCCCAGAGACGGCTCGGGCGGCACGACTGAGGAGCCTGCGTGGCCATCACCTCCACTCGCCCGCCCGAGCCACCAAGGACGGCGCCGTCTCCCCTCCTCAAACCGCTCACCGAACGACAGCGCCGCAACTCCGAGTACACCAGGCGTGACCGGGTGGTGCGCAACCTCCTCGGCCTGTTCGCCCTGCTGCCTACGCTGGCGCTGGCATTCCTGGCCTACGAGTTGTTCAAGCAGGCGTACCCGTCGATCGTCTTCAACGGCTGGCACTTCTTCACCGGGAAGGTCTTCAGCTTCGGCAGTGCCTACTCCTACGCCAAGCCCATCATCCACCACGGCTACTCGGCACCCCACGGCGCCCAGTACGGAATCGCCCCGCTCATCTTCGGGACCCTGGTGTCCTCGCTGATCGCCCTCCTCTTCGCCGTACCCATCTCCGTCGGTGGAGCCATCCTGCTGGTGGAACGCCTCCCCCGCCGGTTCCAAGATCCCCTGGGCATCTTCCTCGAGCTGCTGGCCGGCATCCCGAGCGTCATCTTCGGCCTGTGGGGGGTGTACGCTTTCGGGCCGTTCGTGGCCAAGCACGTCTACAAGTACATCGCTGACCTGGGCATCCCCGGCATGCGGGGCAGTGTCGGCTCCGGCCAGGGACTGCTGACGTCGTCACTGGTACTGGCCGTAATGATCATCCCGATCGTCGCCGCCACCACCCGGGAGCTCATCCGCTCTGTCCCTGAGCTGACCAAGGAAGGGGCGGTAGCGATGGGTCTGACCCCGTCAGAGTCGGTCCGCCTGGTCACCATCCCGTTCGTGCGGACCGGGATCATCGCCGCCACGTTCCTCGGCTGGGGCCGGGCGCTCGGTGAGACCATCGCCGTGCTGCTGATCAGCGGTAACTTCCTCAACAGCTACCCGAAGAGCATCTTCGCCCCGTTCTCGACCATGGCCGCCACCATCGCCGCCCTCCTCGACGGCGCCCTCAACGACTCCACCAAGATGGGCGTCCACGCGTTGGCCGAGCTCGGCCTGGTCCTGCTGGCCGTGACCCTGATCACCAACTTCGCCGGTCGCCTGATCGCCGGTCGCTTCGGGGGCGGGGCGCTCCCCGTCGGAAGGGGTGTCTGACATGTCGCTTCGACGCCGTCTGCGAGACAATGTCTTCTGGGCACTGTGCCTCCTGGCCTTCGCCCTGATCGTGGCGCCGGCCCTGAGCGTGCTCGTCAGCGTGTTCCACCAGGCTGCCCCCGCCTTCAGCCTCGACCTGTTCACAAAGCCCACGGCCGGGGATCACGGGGGCCTGAGCAACGCCATCCTGGGCACACTGATGCTCCTCCTCGGCGTGCTGATCATCGCCGGGACCGTGGGTGTGTGCGCCGGGGTCTACCTGGCCGAGTTCTCCTCCCCGAAGATCGGCCGCGTCCTGCGGTTCTTCTCCGAGGTCCTGGCCGGCATGCCCTCGATCGTCATCGGCTACGTGGGCTACCTCAGCCTGGTCGTCGGGCTGCATTGGAAGTACTCGCTGATGGCTGCCCTGCTCGCCCTGTCGGTCCTCGTCGTGCCCTACATCGTCAAGACCACCGAGGTGGCCCTCAACTCGGTGCCTTCCGCCCTGCGCGAGGCATCGGCTGCCATGGGGCTGTCCCGGGGCGTCACGGTGGGGCGCATCCTGCTCCCCACCGCGGTGCCCGGCATCGTCAGCGGCCTCATCATCGCGCTGGCCATCTCCACCGGCGAGACCGCCCCCCTGCTGTTCACAGCCGGGTTCCTCGACGGTCACAACCCGACGTTCCACCTCCTCGGCCACCCGGTGCCCTACCTGACATACGTGACCTTCACCGACCTGACGCTGCCCAACACGGCGACCTCACACCCCCACGAGCTGGCAGCGGCCGCCGGCGCTGTGACCCTCATCATCCTCATCATCCTGATCGCTCTCGGCCGGATGATTGCCGGGCGGGCCCGGCGCAAGACGGCCCGGATGGCTCTGTGAGCGCCCCCGTGAGGCGGGGACCCAGCGCCCACCGAGGTGGGGGGATCCGTAGGCGGCCGGGCCAGCGCAGGGCCTCGACGTTCCTGGCGCCCGAAGGGGACGGTGGAGGAACGGAACGCCGCCAGGTTCTGCGCCGGCCGACGATGGCGCTCAGCCGAAGCGGCCCGTGATGTAATCCTCGGTGCGCTTGTCGTTGGGGCTGGTGAAGATCTTGCCGGTGGGGCCCACCTCCACGAGCACGCCGCCCTGCTTGGCCTCGGAGGTGAAGAAGGCGGTCCGGTCCGATACCCGGGCGGCCTGCTGCATGTTGTGGGTGACCACGACGATCGTGTACTCGTTCTTCAGCTCGGTCATCAGGCCCTCTACGCGGACCGTGGCGATCGGATCGAGCGCTGAACACGGTTCATCCATCAGGATCACATCAGGCTTGACAGCCACCGCTCGGGCAATGCAAAGCCGCTGCTGCTGACCACCGGACAGGTCGAAGGCGCTCTGCTTCAGCTTGTCCTTGACCTCGTCCCACAGCACCGCACTACGCAGCGAAGACTCCACGATGCCGTCCAGCTCGGAGCGCCGTGCGCCATTGGCTCGAGGGGTGAAGGCCACGTTCTCGTAGATCGACTTCGGGAACGGGTTGGGCTTCTGGAACACCATGCCGACCTTGCGCCGCAGCTCGATGGGCTTGACGCCCGATCCGTAGAGATCGCTACCGTGGTAGTGGATCTTGCCCTCGACGCGGGCGCCGGCGACCAGGTCGTTCATCCGATTGAGGCAGCGCAAGAAGGTCGTCTTGCCGCACCCGGAGGGTCCGATGAGCGCCGTGACCTGGTTCTTGTAGATGTCCAGGTTGACGTCCCGCAGGGCCCGAAACGCACCGTAGAAGAAGCGCATGTCCTCGACCTGGTACACCGCTTCGCCGAGTGGCGGCGCCTCGGTCCCAGGCTGTGGAGACTGGCCCAGCTGGAACTGGGGAGCCAGACCGTTGGCAGGCTCGGTGGTCGAGGCATGCAACACCGCGTCGTCAGGCACACCCTGATGATGCTTGCTCCCGGCCCCGCTTCTCAACCGCCGGGGGACCTCACCAGCGATTTCATCGTCGTGGGCCCCTAATGTTCAGATCACGTTCACATTTGGTTCACAACAGCGTCGGCGAATGTCCTCTGGCCGGCTCTACGGTGCCCCATCAGCGAACTTGCCGCCGCGCCAGTCGTGGTCACGCCCTTGACGGAAGAAGCTCTGATGAGCATGGACTCCACGTTGCCGAGCCACCGGTCTCCGCAGGCCACAGGGGACGATGAGGTCCCCTGCGTCACGGACCGGCGACCGTGATGCGCCGGGCCGGAACGCAACGGGTCCAGATGGATGCTCCCGAGTCCGACGGAGGCCGCCGGGCGGACGCCGAGCAGAAGGTCGCTTATCTCGAGTCCGCCCTCGACCGGGTGAGCGAGGGGGTGGTGATCTGCGACGAGGCCGGGACCGAGGTGTTCCGCAACCGTCAGGTCTCGGCGCTGGTCCCCTCGCGCCTCGACGGTGCTCTGGTCAACCAGGCGATCGAGGATCGGCTGCGCGAAGCCTGCCGTGGTCCGACAAGCGAGAGTGCCCTCGAGCTCTTCTCCCCCACCCGTCGGACCCTGGTCGTGCGCGCCTCGCGCCTGCCTCGCTCCGAAGGGGCCCTGGGGGCCGTGGCCATCGTCGAGGACGCCTCAGAACGACAGCGGATCGATGCCATACGCAGAGACTTCGTGGCCAACGTCAGCCACGAGCTGAAGACGCCGGTTGGGGCTCTCAGCCTGCTGGCCGAGACGCTCGAGGAAGAGGAGGATCCCGATGTCGTGACCCGGCTGTCGCAGCGAGTGGCAACCGAAGCCGAACGTCTGGGCCGCATCATTGATGACCTCCTGGACCTCTCCCGCATAGAGGTCAACGAAGGGCCAGTGCCCGAGGATGCAGCCGTTGCCGACCTGGTCAATGAGGCCCTGGGCCCGCTGCGCCCCCTGGCGTCCGCTCGTGACATCCTCCTGGAGGTCGGCGACATCGCTGCGCACCTGAGCCTGAGGTGCAACCGGCGCGACCTGGTATCGGCCATCTCCAACCTGGTCGACAACGCGGTCAAGTACTCGGAGAACGACGGCCTTGTCCGGGTGACTGCCTGCACCCACGGAGGGTTCATCGACATCTCCGTCACCGACCGCGGGATCGGCATCCCGCAACGGGACATGGAGCGGATCTTCGAGCGCTTCTACCGGGTCGACCGGGCTCGGTCTCGCACGACGGGCGGCACGGGCCTCGGTCTGTCGATCGTCCGTCACGTGGCTGCCAACCACGGGGGCAGCATCGACGTGACGTCGAAGGAGGGTCAGGGCTCCACCTTCTCCCTCCTCTTGTCCATTGATGGGGTCCCATCTGCGGGCCTCGCTCCAAGAGGGGAGTCCTGTGGCTGATCCACCCACTGTGCTGGTCGTGGAGGACGAGGAGTCGTTCATCGAGGCCTTGGTTGTCGGTCTCAAGCGTGAGGGCTTCCTGGTCCGGGTGGCCCGGGACGGGGTCGAGGGCATCGAGATGTTCGACCAGGTTCGACCCGACCTCATACTTCTCGACGTCTGGCTGCCTCGCATGTCCGGCATCGACGTCTGCCGGGAAGTGCGTACCCGTTCCCGGGTACCCATCATCATGGTCACCGCGAAGAGCAGCGAGATCGACACCGTGGTAGGTCTCGAGGTAGGCGCCGACGACTATGTCACCAAGCCGTACCGTCTTCGTGAGTTGGTGGCCAGGATGCGAGCGGTACTACGCCGGGCGCCATCACCGGAGAGCAGCTCGCCCAGCACCGACGTGCTGGAGGTGGGCGATCTCCGTCTCGACGCCGAGCGCCACGAAGTCCATAAGGGCGGGTCGATGGTCGTCCTGCCTCTCAAGGAGTTCGAGCTTCTCGAGCTGCTCATGGCCAACGCCGGGCGGGTCCTTCCGCGCGAGACGCTCATCGACCGGGTGTGGGGCCCCCACTATGTGGGCGACACCAAGACCCTCGACGTCCATGTGAAGCGGCTGCGGGCCAAGGTCGAGGATGATCCGTCCCAGCCGCTACGGATCACCACCATCCGTGGGCTCGGCTACAAGTTCAACGCGGACGTCGCCTCGGCTATGCCACGGTGATCCCAACCCCCGCATACCCGTCGCGCAGCGACACCTCGGGGTCAGCGTCCCCGTGTCGGAGAGGTTGTGCGTCGGGGACCGTCGTCGAACCCGCCGGGGGCCCCGCCTTCTGTGCCCCCGGCAGGACTCGAACCTGCGACCCGCCGCTTAGAAGGCGGCCGCTCTATCCGACTGAGCTACGGAGGCCCACGCCAGCTACCGTAGTGTCAGCTGGCGAGCAGGTCATGAGCACCGCTGTCTGAAGAGGGATGGCGCAACTTTGACAGGGCCGTCCGCTCGATCTGGCGGATGCGCTCACGGGAGAGACCGAGCACAGCCCCCACCTCCTCAAGGGTGCGGGGTTCACCTCTGTCCAGGCCATACCGCAGGCGGAGGATCTCCCGCTCGCGCTCGTCAAGGGGAACCAGCAACTTCGCCACCTCGCGTCCCATCATGGCTTCGGCCACCAGGTCGCAGGGGGTGGGGGCGCTCGCGTCGGCAACGACATCGGCCAGCTCCGTGTCGCCCTCGCTGCCGATGGGCGTCTCCAGGCTGACAGGGTCGGCGCCGTACTGCAGCAGTTGGGTGACCTGCTCCTCTGGCATCGCCATGACCGTGGCCAACTCGGCCGGCGAAGGGGTACGGCCCAGCTCACCCTCCATCTGGGCCCGAACCCGGAGCAGACGGCGGATCTGGTCGCCGGCGTGGACCGGCAGGCGGATGGTCCGTGACGTGTTGTCGATGCCCCTGCCGATGGCCTGGCGGATCCACCATGTTGCGTAGGTTGAGAACTTGAAGCCCTTGCGCCAGTCGAACTTCTCGACCGCGTGCATGAGCCCAAGGTTGCCCTCCTGGACCAGATCGAGGAGGGGCATGTCCGATGACTGGTACTTCTTGGCGATGGAGACAACAAGACGAAGGTTCGCGTTTATGAACGACTCCATGGCCACCTCCCCCGCCCGGACGCGCCGACGCAACGTACGTCGCTCTGCGGGGGTCGCACCCCCTGCCACCAGTCTCGCCTGGGCCGCCCGACCGTCCTCGATCAACTTTGCCAAGCAGACCTCGTCCTCTTTGGCCAGGAGCGGATATTGGCCCACTCCGTCCAGGTAGAGCCTGACCAGATCCTGATCCCCTGCTTCCAATCGCTTCTGTGCCATGTCGTTCCCCTGGGCCGCGTGCCTGTCTCTGTACCCTTGCGTGGGCGTCCCGACACGTCACTCCTTCGGGGGATCCGGTTCGCGAGGCGGATCCCGTTGTGACACACTGGTCCCTCTTGGTGGCCGTAGCTCAGTCCGGTTAGAGCGCCAGGTTGTGGCCCTGGAGGTCGGGGGTTCAAGTCCCCTCGGTCACCCCACCGCTTTTGCCGACGGCCAAGGCGCGCATTCGCTACGTTGTACCTCTTTGCGCCTCTAGCTCAATGGCAGAGCAACGGACTCTTAATCCGCAGGTTCTGGGTTCGAATCCCAGGGGGCGCACCACGAAAGACTGGGAGAGCCTGTCCGAAGGTTGAACCGGCCGACCACGACCGGGAGCAACACGGGCGTGACCACACACAACGTGCCTCTCGACCCCGAGCCCTGCCAGCGAAGGCAGGTGTCGCAGGCCCACGGCGCACCCATCCTCGCCGCCCTTACCCACACCATCCCGGGGCTGGTAGGGCTTGTTGCGGTGGTTGGCGCTGTTCGTCGAGCTTGGTCCGCAGGAGGCGGTTGGCGGCTTGCAGCTCAAGCACGGCGGCGATGCCTGCAGGTTGAGGCCGTCATCGAGGAGGCGGGCGATGTGGCGGAGCCGGTCGAGGTCGTCGTTGCTGTAGCGGCGTGTGCCTCCTGCGCTGCGGGCCGGGTCGAGCAGGCCCGCGAGCTTCGTAGAGGCGGAGGTTCTGGGGTGCGCTGCCTACCAGCTCGGCGGCGACGGATATGCTCGAGAGCACCGGCCGCCTGGCGTGGACCATCAGCGCCATGACCGATCAGTGTTGGCATCACCCGTCCTCCACCGAGGATGCCTGTACCGCCGAGACGCAGAGGCCGAGTCTGTAGCGGTGCCGCACCACCGCCGAGCAAGTTGACCGCCCGGTGTGGCTGGTACGGTCGGGCGCAATGACGGGCCCAACGCCAAGGAGCCTTGGCTACCACGTCTATGTCAGTCCTCACGGCAACAGCTTCATGGACGAGATCGCCGAGCTCCTGTCTGCCGCCCTTGGCGATCTGGGCCACCCTGCGGGTGTGCGTCGCCATGGGCTGCCCGAGGCGTCACCGGGCCACATCAACCTGGTCGTCGCCCCGCAGGACTACTTCGGCTTCAGCCTTGCCTTTGGCACACCAGACGCCGACGTGCTGGCCGCTGCCGCGGCATCCGTGCTCGTCACCACCGAGCAACCGGGCACGGCCTGGTTCGACCGCTCCCTCCGTTACCTCGCCGCATCCCCTCTGACGCTCGACCTTCACGCCCAGGTGGCAGAACAGCTCGTCGCGACGGGTTTCCCCGCCCGCCACCTCCATCTGGGCTACCACCGCAGTTGGGACCGATGGGGGGGCGATCCGTCGAAGGGCCGGCCTGTCGACATCGGGTTCCTGGGAGCCATGACCGACCGTCGAGACCTATTTTTCGCCGCCGCCGCCTCGCAACTGTGGGACCGCCAATGCGATCTGCGATTCTTCGAGATCAGCCGTCCCAGGCGGGAAGGCGCTCCCGGCTTCCTCACCGGCGTCGACAAGTGGGACTGGCTCGCCGGGACCAAGGTGTTGCTCAACGTCCACCGCAGCGACGCTCCCTACTTCGAGTGGGCTCGAGTCCTCGAGGCCGCCGCCAATGGCTGCGTGGTCATCTCCGATCCATCGGTCGCCACAGACCCCTTTCGCTCCGGAGAGCATTTCGTCGAGGCCCCCCTTGACCTGCTCGCCGACTACGCCATCGGCCTGCTCAGTGACCGTGAGGCCCGGACCAAGATGGCGGCTGCAGCCTACGAGCTGGTGCGGAGCGAGCTGGCCCTGACCGAGCTGTTGATGCCCCTGATCGAAGAGATGGCCACCGCCACTCAGAGCCTGAGGCGCCGGCGCACGGCCCGCAGGGGGCCGCACGGCCTGCAGACCCTCCTGGGCCGCGCGTCCCGAGGTCGGGCGGTCGCCCGGCATGACTGAAGCCGTCCCCTCTGACGACATCGATCTGCTCGCGGCGTTCCGACAGGAGACCGCCGGGTTGCGGGCCCGGCTGGCCCTGCGCGACGAATCCTTGGCACGCCTGACCACACGTCTCCTCCAACTCGAGCGCGGGCAGCCCGGCGGTGACGCCGACCGGCGCGCCCTTGCCGCCGAGTCCCGAGCCGCTGAGCTGACCGCCGAGCTCCAGGCGCTGCGAGCCAGCAGGACCTTGCGCTGGACCACCGTGGCCCGGAGCGTGTATCGCCTCTTGTTGGCTCAGCGACCGCAAACCCCCGGTGGGCGACGTGGAGCCTGAGGAGATCATCCGACGCACGGAGCACACCGTGGGCCTTCGCGTCATGCAGCTCTTGGTCTCCGAGCGAGCACTGCAGCGCGACATTGACCGACTGCGGGCCGACCTCGACTTCGACGAACCCGACCGTATCGATGTGGAGACCACCCCGGCGTGGGCCGGCGTTCAGGCCGAGGTCACCGTCGTCATCCCCGTCTACAACCAACGAGAGCTGGTCATTGAGACGATCACCTCGGCGGTGGCCAGTACCGGGATCCGGGTAGAGGTTGTTGTCGTCGACGACCACTCCTACGACGGATCCCTCGACGTGGTCCGCCGGCTCATGGCCGACCACCCCTGGGCGCCCATCGCCGTGGCCCGCAAGCTGGTCAACGAGGGCCTGGGCGCCGCGCGCAACAACGGCTTCGAGCTGGCCCGGGCGCCACTGGTGTTCCCTCTCGCCACCGGGAACACGCTCTACCCGACCGGGCTGGCCAAGCTGGCGGCGGCGCTGGAAGGCAGTGAGGCCGCCTTCAGCTACGGGATCATCGAGCGTTTCGGCGGCCAGCCCGGCCTGGCCAGCTACCTGCCGTGGGATCTCGGGCGGTTGTGCCAAGGCAACTACATCGAGGCGATGGCCCTCGTCCGACAGCCGACGTGGGCTGCGGTGGGAGGCTACGACCCTGAGATGAGCACCCGTTTCGGGGGTTGGGAGGACTACGACCTGTGGCTGCGGATCGCGGAGCGGGGCGGTCGCGGCACCTTGGTCCCTGAGATCGTCGCCCGCCACCGGCAGGCGGAGGACTCGATGCTCTCGATGTTCGACCTCGACGCATCGCTGCCCATCGCCTTCCTGCGGGACAAGTACCCGTTGCTTCCGTGGCCCGCGCCATGAGCAGCCGGTACACCTTCGAGATCGACTTGGGCGAGCCCAACGAAAGCCACACGATGGCCATCGCCCGGGTGCCTGCCCGCAGTGACGTCCTTGACGTGGGGGCAGCCGACGGCTCCGTGGCCCGTGTCCTGCGGGCCATGGGATGTCGCATCTGGGGCGTGGAGCTCGACGAGGAGGCGGCCGCAGTGGCCCGCCAGGTGTGCGAGGAGGTCGTCGTCGGCGACGTCGAGACGATCGACTTGCAGGCCAGCTTCGGACGTCCCTTCGACGTCATCCTCCTCCTCGACGTGCTCGAGCACCTGAAGGAGCCCGGTACCGTCCTGGCCCAGGCCCGGGACCTGCTGGCCGACGAGGGCTGGATCCTGGTGTCGTTGCCCAACGTGGCCCACGCCGCTGTTCGCCTCCAACTCCTCGACGGGCGCTTCGTCTACACCGATGTGGGCCTCCTGGATCGGACCCACCTGCGCTTCTTCGACCGCCAGGGCGTGGAGGCCCTCTTCGCCGACGCCGGCATGAGCATCCTGGAGCTGGCCCGGGTCACCTGCGGTCTCACCGAGACGGAGATCCCGGTCGGGGACGCCGACCCCGAGATCGTCGAGCGTCTCCGTTGCGACCCCGAAGCGGAGACCTTCCAGTTCGTGGCCATGGCCGTCCCGGAGGGTTCTCGCCTGGTGGAGGACCCCCCGGTGCTGCCTGCGCGGGACCTGCAAGATCGGGTGCGGGAGTTGCACGCCGAGGTCGAGGCGGCTCGTCGGGAACGCAGCACCTTGTTCCACGCCCGCCTCGACGGGTTGGCGTTTCGCGGCGCCGAGCAGCGCCAGATCCTCCACACCCTCCTCTTCGAGCTGCGGGACGGCACCAGGGAGGCCGTTGCCCGCCTGGAGGACCGATGAGCCGGCCGACGCTGTCGGTCTGCCTCACCACCCGCAACGCCGCCGACCGACTGGAGTGGTGGTTCGAGCGGGTCCGACCCTTTGCCGACGAGATCGTCGTGGCGGT
Source organism: Actinomycetota bacterium (assembly GCA_030945745.1). Classification (GTDB taxonomy): domain Bacteria; phylum Actinomycetota; class Acidimicrobiia; order Acidimicrobiales; family Palsa-688; genus JALZAH01. The sequence goes on along the minus strand of JALYZO010000222.1, from coordinate 70,201 downwards.
GGACGCCGGCTCCACCGACGACACCTACGACGTCGCCGCCCGTCACGCCGACGTGCTGACCTGCGTCGAGCTACCCGGATTCGTAGAACCCTCGAGGGACTGGCTGGTCCACCAGGCTCGGGGCGACTGGGTGCTGATCCTCGACGACGACGAAGCGCTCCCCTGCAGCGCCGAGGAGCTGCTCCGCCCCCTCCTGGAGGACCGCCGCTACACCAGCTGCGCCCTCCCGGTTCGCTGGGTGGTGCAGGGCCCGGACGGGCAGCTCGCCTGGTTGCAGTGCCACCCGTGGCACAGCACGCACTGGCTCCGCCTGTGGCGCAACATCCCGGGCCTGTACTTCGTGCCGGGCGCCATCCATTCCACCCCTCTTGTGTTAGGCGACAGCCGTGCGTTGCCCGCTGACGGCCCCCTGGCCCTCTACCACCTCAACCCTCTTTGGAGCCCACGCTCGGAGCGGGAGGCCAAGGTAGAGCGCTACCGGCAGGTCGCCGGACCCGAGGACCCGACGGCGGGCGAGTACTACCTCCACGAGGACTACACGTCCACGTTGGAGCTGGCCCCGCTGCCGACCGGCGAGACGTTTCCGAGTGGCTTCGCGTCCCGGGCGTCTCTCCCGGCGAGCGCGGCGGCGCCCGCGGTGACCTCCTACGCGCAGCTGCGCGACCACCTCCACAAGCGGGCATCGGTCAGCGGGGCGGTCATCTAGGACCGTGGCTCCGACGCTGTCCGTGTGCCTGGTCACCGCCAACTCGTCCGACCGGCTGGCGTGGTGGTGCCAGCACGTCCGTGGCTACGCCGACGAGTTGGTGATCGCCGTCGGCGCCGACTCGCTCGACGACACCGCCGGCATCGCCCACCGCTATGCCGACCAGGTCCTTGCCATCGGCGGAGAGCCCGCCCGGGCCAGGGACTGGGTGCACCGCCGCGCCATCGGCGACTGGATCCTGCTGCTCGACGACGACGAGATCCTGGCGTCCGACGCTGCCGGCCTCCTCCGCCCCCTCCTCGATGACCGCGACTATACTCACTACCTCCTCCCCACCAGGCAGGTGGTCGACTGCGGGGCCGACCTCGGCTGGGTCCCCGGGGGCGGCACCGGACCTGACCCGACCGTGAGGCTGTGGCGCAACCTGGGCGGCCTGCACTTCGTCGGCGGCGCCGGACCGGCTGACCCCCTGGTGGGCGGGCGCGGCAGGCACCTGCCCGACGATGGGCCCCTGGCCGTCTACGCCCTGGCCGATCTGTGGTCGGGGGTGTCGGCGACGACCGGCGTCGTCGCCATCAACCTCGACGCCCCCCGACGCCTCGGTCCCAGCGTTCTCCGGACCCAACAGCCGAAAGTGTCGGAGCTCATCTCGATCGAGCGGCTCGACGCCCACAACAAGGCGCTCAACCCAGACACGTCCCCTTGGTCGGCCACCTACCGCCTGATGCGCCGCCCCGCAGAGGTCACCACCAACCGGGGGGCCTTGGTGCGCGTCGCCATCAGGAACACCAGCGAAGCTCGATGGCCAACCTCTGGCCGCAACGCCGGGCGGATCGTCCTCGGCAACCGGTGGTCGACACCGGAGTTCGGCGACGAGGTAGCCATGGGCGACACCACCGTGCTCCCCCACCCGGTGGCGCCCGGTGAGGAGGTGGTTGTCGACGCCGGGCTGTGGACCCCCCGCCTTCCCGGCCGCTACCGCCTCACCGTCGAGCTTCTGAGGGAATCCGACGCCTGGTTCTCCCAGCATGGCGTGGCTCCCCTCGGCATCGAGGTGCTGGTCGAAGCGGGCGACGCACCTCTGATGCACCGCCACTACGTGGGTCGTCTCCCCGACGACCCTGATCGAAACCCGGGGACGGCGGTCCCATCCGTGGTCGTCGCCCACCCACCGGTCCGGGTTCTCGACACGAGAGACGGTTCGGGCCTGGTGGACGCCCGGCTCGGACCGATCCCCCACGACGGCATGGTCGTGCTGCGACTCTGCGGCGCCCCTCCCGTGCCCCCTGGCGCTTCCGGCGTCCTGGCTACGGTCACCGTGCTGGGTGCCAACTACCACGGTTGGCTGGCGGCATTCGCGACCGACGGCACCAAAGGGGAGGCATTCCCCATCCTCCACTTCTCCGCCGACGGCCGGCCGGTGACCACGACGGTGACCACTGCGGTCGGTGTGGCTCGGGGCCACGGAAGGGTCAGCTTCCACCTCTCCGCGGGCCCGCCGGGCGCGAGCGGTCACTTCCTGGTCGACGTGTGCGGCTACCTCCTGCCGGCGCCCTGACAGGCCTGGTCCGAGTGCTCAGTGGTCACGCGCCATGCCAGGACGGCCAGCGCAAGCGTCGGGACAACGACGAGAGGGACGAGCACGACGAACGAGAGAGGTGGATGCCATCCGCCGGGGACATTGGCAAGGGGGTTGACGGCCGCCCCGAGCCCTACGGTGTAGCGACGAAGCACCCAGTACCAAGAGACGAGCTGACCGAAGGCCAGACTCCCGAAGACCAGTGCCGGAGCTCGACCCAGGCGGACACGATGCTCGCTCAGCAGCGCTGCGGAGAGGATCGGTATCCCGACGACCAGGGGGAGACCGTGGCGTCCCTGCCACAGGAGCCCGTTGGTCCGGGCATGGGAGAGGTCGGCTGCGAACGGCAAGATCACCAGCGTCCCCAACGCGATGAACACAACAAGCGCGCCCTCCCGGCGGCGGGCGACAACGACGACCGCACCGACCAGCAAGGAGCCGGCGAAGAACCAGATGACCACGGCCACCGCCGCCGCGCCTGTGTCCGGGGAACCGTAGCTACCGATGGTCTCCCGAGCGAGCCTGGGAAGCAGCCCGAGGATCAGTGTGACCGTCTGGGTCCACGACGTCGAAGGGGAGAAGGGCAACTTGCCTTGAGCGAAGCCGTTGTCGATGCCTTCAAAGAGCAGTTCACCGACCAGCACCACAGCGACGACCAGCACCGCCCACCTTACCGACCGTTGCCGCACCAGGTCCAGGACCAGGCGAGGACGGAAGACGACAACGCCGGCGACGACGCACAAGAAGAAGAGCGGTGACAGCGGGCGGCTCAAGATGAGAGCCGAAGATGATGCTGCCCAGGCCCAGACAAGGCCCGGAGGCGGGTCCCCAGAGCGAGAGAACACCAGAGCGACCAACGTGGTCCAGGAGGCAATCGCCGCCCCTATCTCCAGCCCGCTCGGATTGATGACCGCTCCGAGATAGATGGCCAGAGGCGTGATCGCTACTCCGACGCCGATCACCAGCCAAGGCATGCGGGACCACACAATTGCGGCGGACAGGGCTAGCCCGAGCAGCAACGAGACCACAGCCGCGCTGACGAGACGCATGGCCCTCAGCGCCCACAGGTTGCTCGACAGAAGGCTGGGAAGACCGGTCAGCGCGTAGTACAGCGGAGGGTAGTTCGACACGTAGGTCCCCGCCGGAGCGTCCTTCGAAGAGGTCTGAAGGAGATAGGAGCACCCCCCGGGCACGTTGGGCTTGCCGTAGTAGCAGGCGTTGCTACCGCTGAGGTTGCCGAACGTGCCCGGCAGGGTCACCGTCCTGTCGATCTCAGGATCCGGCCCAGGAACTGGGCGACCGGTCAGGTATCCGTGATCGATCGCCGCTGCCCTCACGTATTGCGCCGGTTCGTCCGGGCCGGACGGAATCGGCGTCGTCAGACTCCAAGCGGCCATGACGGCGAAGAGGAGCAGAGTGGCCACGCCCCAGATCAGAACGAAGTGGTGACGGCGCTGCTGGCTCGCGGGAGCACCCTGTGCCGCGTGTACAGCGATCATGGGGCCAACGACGCCTGGCGAGAGCTGCTCCGCTCACCCGGGTCGGTACACCCTGCTTCCGCGTCGATCGATCTCAGTTGCCAGGCCAGCATGATGTAGAGCAGGGCTATGGCGACGATGCCCGCAGCGACCAGGGAGAGCACCGGGATCGGCGGTCGCCATCCCGTCGACCAGGCGAAGATGTTGAACGATCCGTTGGTTCCCACGACGTAGCGGCGAAGAGCTCCAAAGAACAGCAGCAGTTGCCCTACGCCGGCGGCCGCGACTCCCAAAGGAACCAGGCGCCTCAGCTCAGGCAAGCGACTTCGGTGATGGTCCAGGTTGGCGACCGACAGGATCAGGACGCCGGCCAACATGGGCAGGTCGTAGCGTCCCTGCCAGAAAAGATCGATCTTGGGCGCGACGATTGCCTGGACGACGACCTGCAAACCGAGGATCACGATGAAGATCATGGCTACGGCCGCTGCCCGTCGCCATCGTCCGAGGAGGAGCCCCATGCCGCCCACAAGACCAGCGACGAGGGTCCAAAGCAGCGTCATCCACCACGGGCCGTTGTACTCGTTGTAACCGACGGCTCCTATGGCTTGTCTCCAGTAGTCGGCTGAGGCCGCTATGGGGCGGGAGATCCGTTCAGTCCACGTCGTGATCGGTGCCAGGTGCTGGACAGCAAAGTAGTTTGGGTTGTAGGGAGCGGTGACCAACTGGTACCAGGCGAGCGCCAGAATGCTCACTGCACCGACGACGACCACGGTGACGACCCCGCCTCGACCCCGCAGCAGTGACAGCCACGTGCGGCGTCTGCAGGCGACAGCGAGGGCGAGCAGAGCGAGGGCGAGATACACGAAGGAGATGGGCCGCGACAGCAGAAGCAGGACCGAGCCTACGGTGAAGGCCCATCGCAGCCCGCGCGTCATCCGCTCGCCATCGATCAGGAGCGCAACGCTGATCCACACGAGCACCGCGCTTCCTATCTCAAGGGTGCTGGTACCGAGGATCCCGAAGTCGGCGACGACCGAGGGGGTCATGGCCAGCACGATCCCCAGCACCAAGAACGGTCGGCGCCTCGAAAAGGCCATGCCTATGGCCGTGGCGAAGAGGGACGATCCGATGACGGCGTTGAGGAACCGAGCCAGGTAAAGGCCGGTGCGATGCGGTGAGAGGTACGCGGGGAGGCCGGTGAGCAGGGGGACCAAGAACGGCTCCCGACTCACGTAGATGTATGCCTTCTTCAGGGTGGGATCTCCCTTGAAGGACTGCCGGTCGCAGCCGGCAGAGGCCGCCGGTTGGGCGATGAAGCAAGCCGCGCCGTTGTTCGGGAGGTGAACGGTGGCCACCCCCGATTCGAACTCTGCGTAATACGGTACGAGCTTGGGGAGGAACTGACCGCTGTAGAGCGCCTGAGCCTCTGCGAAGTGGGCCGGTTCGTCCGCTCCCGAGTAGGGAGGCTGAGCAATGATCCACACCACGGCGAGCAACATGCTGGCCAGAAATGTCAGCAACCAGGCCTTCCGGAAGAGCCGGTGCCGTTTCGACCTCGCCCGGCCTTCAGAGAAGTCGTGCACGCAGATGTGTCCGACCCTAATCGAGCGCTCGGAGCCACGTCGGCGGGTCGAACCTCAGACCCAGCCATGCCAGACGTTCAGAACAGACCATTAGCCTTTGCGACTCCTGTGCTCATTCACCTCCCCGCCGTCATGACCATCGTCGCCGACAGCGTCCTGTGGGCCGCTTGGAGCGCGCTGGCAGGACTGGTCGGCGCACGATGGGCCGACCAACGGGTCGGTCAGGACGGTCCGATCACCGCCCTGCGAGCCAGGGAGGCCGGCGGTGGGCTCTACCGCCGGCTGGGCATACGGCATTGGAAGCCCTGGCTGCCCGACGCCAGCGGGTTCGCCGGGGGCCGGCGCAAGAGCCTGGACCACCGCCTCGACCCTGTGGCGTGGACGACCCTGGCCGCCGAGACGCGTCGAGCCGAGCGGGTCCACTGGCTGATCATGCTGGCACTTCCGGTGACGTTGTTGTGGAGCCGGGGCGTGGTGGCCGGCGCCATGGTGGGATACGCCGTGGTTGCGAACGGCCCCTGCATCGCCGCCCAGCGCTATAACCGGGCTCGGCTCATCGCCCTCGACGACCGGGTGAAGCGGCGCGCTGGCTAGGTTGAGCCTTCGTGGCCATCGTCGCAGCATCGACAACCATCGCCGACGTCTTCACCGTCGACCCGGAGGGTCACGGCGACGCGCGGGGGCGCTTCTTCGAGACCTACCGACGGTCGTGGTTCCCGCTCGGGCGCGAGATGGTTCAGGCCAACCGTTCGGACAAGGCCGCCGGCGCCGTGGTCGGGCTGCACTACCACCTCCACCAAGCTGACTACTGGCTGGTGCCTACCGGACAGGCCTGCGTGGTGCTCCACGATCTTCGGGTTGGCTCGCCGACGGAGGGGGCCACGGAGACCCTGACCCTCAGCGGTGACAACTGCCGGGGGGTGTTCATCCCCCCCGGCGTGGCGCATGGGTTCGCCTCGATCACCGAGCTGACACTCACCTATCTGGTGGACAACTACTACAACCCCGACGATGAGTTGGGCGTGGCCTGGGACGATCCCGGGATCGGCGCCGATTGGGGGGTCAGCGAGCCCGTGCTCTCGGCGCGGGACCGGGCCAACCCGCTGCGCGCCGACATCCACCCACGTCGCCGGCCTCACGCCGGGCTCCGTACCTGAAGGCCACCGAGCCTGCCAAACAGCGTGCACCCAACATGCGGCCGACCCCCAGGTAGCATCACCGGATTGTGAGCAAGGTCTTGCCGACGTTCCCGACCGCCGGAGAGCACGTCCCTCCGGCGCAGCTCTCGCTGGTCCGGGGCTTGGTCAAGACGGCTCGGCCCAAGCAATGGGCGAAGAATGTCCTCGTGTTGGCGGCTCCTGGCGCTGCCGGGGTCCTGACCCATGGTGGCCCGCTGCTGCGATCGGTCTTCGGGCTCCTCATGTTCTGCGTGGTCTCGTCGGGCACCTATTTCCTCAACGACGCCATCGACGTCGAGGCAGACCGACGCCATCCGCTCAAGCGCCACCGGCCCATGGCCGCCGGGGTCTTTCCCGTCCGGGTCGGACTCGTCATCGCCGTGGTGCTCCTGACCGGAGGCATCGGCGCCTCAGCGGTGGTCGGTTGGCGGCTGTCACTCGTCATGGCCGTCTATGTCGCCGTGCAACTGGCCTACAGCCTCTACCTCAAGCACCAGCCGGTCTACGACCTGGCCGCAGTTGCGGCCGGCTTCGTGCTGCGAGCTATCGCCGGCGGGGTCGCCGCCCACGTGCCCGTCTCCGAGTGGTTCTTGATCGTGACGACCTTCGGCAGCCTGCTCATGGTCACCGGCAAGCGGGTGGCGGAGCAGGCCGAGCTGGGCCACGATCGTGCCGCGCACCGAGCCACCCTTGACACCTACAGCCCAACCTTCCTGCGAACCGTGCTCGGCATCGCCGCAGCCGGGGCAATCGTCGGCTACTGCCTGTGGGCGTTCAGCCTCACCACCGCCCTGAGAGCGCACGATCCCATCTGGTACCAGCTGTCCATCGTGCCCATGATCGTGGCCCTGCTCCGCTACACCTTCCTGGTGGAGGGCGGTCGGGGAGCCCGACCTGAGGACCTGGTGTTCTCCGATCACTCCCTACAGGTGCTCGGAGTGGTCTGGGGCGTGCTGTTCGCCCTGGGCATCTATGCCAGCTGACGCTGCCGGTCAGACCCGCCTGCTCTGCGGGTGGGGTCGGACCGCGCCGACAGCAGCCACGGTCCAGCCGGTCGCCTCCTCCGAAGAGGTGGACGCTGTGCTGCGCCACGCCGGCGAACGGGGTGTCATCGCCCGAGGCCTGGGTCGCAGCTACGGCGACGCCGCCCAGAACGCCGGAGGGGATGTGGCCGTCACCACCGGCATGGACCGCCTGATCGGCCTCGACGTGGCCGCCGGCACCGCCCGGGTGCAGGCCGGGGTCAGCCTCGACTGGCTGATGAGGACGCTGCTCCCCCTGGGACTGTGGCCGGCCGTCAGCCCTGGCACCCGCCAGGTGACCATCGGAGGGGCAATCGGCTCGGACATCCACGGCAAGAACCATCACGTGGAGGGGAGCTTCGCCAATCACGTACCGTCCCTCCTCCTCGACAGCCCGGCGTTCGGTCCCCTCGAGATCAGCCCCCAGCACGACCCGGACGCGTTCTGGGCAACCACGGGTGGCATGGGACTCACCGGAGTCGTCGTCGAGGCGACCATCGAGCTGTTGGCGGTCGAGACGTCGATGATGCGGGTCGACAGCGAGCGCATCGGAGACCTCGACACCCTCATGGCCCGGATGGTGGCCTCCGACGCGGACTACCGCTACTCCGTCGCCTGGCTCGACTGTGTGGCGACCGGCGCCTCGCTGGGCCGGTCCATCCTGGAGCTCGGCGACCACGCCCACCGCTCCGATCTGATGCCGGGCTCGAAGGCCGCCGGCGCCCCTTTGGCGTTCCGGCCGTTCGACAAGCTGGTCGCGCCACCTTGGGTCCCCAGCGGGCTGCTCAGTCGCTGGACCATCGCCGCCTTCAACGAGGTGTGGTACCGCAAGGCCCCCCGCAAGGCCGAGGGCAACCTCGTCCCCGCCGGATTCTTCTTCCATCCGCTCGACATGGTGGCCCGCTGGAACCGGATCTACGGCCGCCGGGGCTTCCTCCAGTATCAGATGGTGGTTCCCGACGGCGCCGAGGACACCGTGCGCCGGTCGATTGAAGCACTCAGCAAGGCCCGATGCGCCTCGTTCTTCGCCGTCCTCAAGCGCTTCGGGCCCTCGAACCCCGCTCCCCTGTCATTTCCCTGCCCGGGATGGACCCTCGCCCTCGACGTCCCGGTGGCCGGCGACGAGCTGCCCGCTCTGCTCGACCGTCTTGACCACATGGTGGTGGAGGCCGGCGGCCGGGTGTACCTGGCCAAGGACTCCCGCTTGCGGCCCGAGTTGCTCGAAGCCATGTACCCCCAGCTCCCCGCATGGCGCCAGGTCCGTGACCGCCTCGACCCCGAGCGTCGGCTGCGCTCCGATCTGTCGCGCCGCCTACCGCTGGTGGAACCGTCCACGTTGACCGCAAAGACCGGAGCCTGCCCGTGAAAGACGCCCTCGGAGCTGTTGGCTCAGTGCTGATCCTCGGGGGGTACTCCGAGATCGGCCTGGCCGTCGCCACTCGGCTGGCCGAGCCCCGTAGCGCCACCGTGGTCCTTGCCGGGCGCGACCAGGCCAAGCTGACCGACGCCGCCGCCGTGGTGCGCGGCGCCGGGGCGGGCCGGGTGGAGACCCTCCATTTCGATGCGTCGGACACGGCCGGCCATGACGCCTTCGTCACGTCCTTGCACGACCTGGTGGGCGATGTCGATGTGGCCGTGATCGCCTTCGGGCTCCTGGGCGACCAGGACGCCGATGCCGCCGGAGGCGACGGGGCCGTGCGGGTGCTCCAGGCCAACTACGTCGGAGCAGTCTCGGTGGCCCTGCCCTTGACCCGGATGCTGCGGCGCCAAGGACATGGCACCCTGGTCATCTTGTCGTCGGTGGCCGGCGAGCGGGTCCGCAAGGCCAACTTCATCTACGGCTCGACCAAGGCTGCCCTGGACGGCTTCGCCCAGGGCCTCGGCGACTCCCTGGCCGGAAGCGGCGCCAGTGTGCTCATCGTACGCCCGGGCTTCGTCATCGGCAGGATGACCGAGGGCATGGACCCGGCGCCCTTCGCCACCACCCCCGACGCGGTGGCAGATGCCACCGTCGCCGCGCTGGCGGCCGGCAAGGAGCAGGTCTACGTTCCCGGCCTGTTGCGCCTCGTCTTCGCCGTGTTCCGTCACCTGCCCCGCCCCCTATGGCGCCGCCTCCCCCTGTAGTCGGGGCAGGCCCGCCCTCCCCGCTGCCCGGTGTGGCCGCCTTCGACTTCGACGGCACGTTGGTGGCCGGGGACAGCCTCCGCCCTTACCTCATGGCCGTCCTGGGCCGCATCGCCATGGCCGCCGCCCTGGCTCGGTCCGCCTCCCCGATGCTGAGAAGCTACGCCGCCGACGGGCGCGACGGCGCCAAGGCCGCACTGCTGGTCAGGGCCATGGCAGGGGTACCGGTCGGCCACGCCCAAGACGTCGGGATCCGCTTCGGCACAGCGCTGGTGGCCAGGATGAAGCCCGAAGTTGCGAGCCGGGTGACCTGGCACCAGGAGCAGGGGCACCGCCTCATCCTGGTATCCGCATCGCTCCGCTTCTACCTCGACGAGTTCGGGCGGCGGGCAGGCTTCAACGAGGTCATAGCCACCAAGCTCGCTGTCTCTGGCGCAGAGCCCGGCGCCGTGCTCACCGGGGCCATCGAGGGGGCCAACGTCCGGGGCCGGGAGAAGGAGCGGCGCCTGCGGGCCGCCATCGGCAGCGTGCCCTCGGAGGTGTGGGCGTACGGGAACAGTGCTGGGGACCGCGAGATGCTGGCCATGGCCGACCATGCCTACCGGGTCGAGGGCCGCCGCCTCACCCTCACTCCCCCGACAACCGGACGGTGATCGAGCCGGGGCTCTGGCAGGGGCGGCGGCGGTTTGCCAGACTGGCCGGATGCCGCCCACCGCAGTCATCACCGGGGTCACCGGTCAGGACGGTTCCTATCTGGCAGAGCTCCTGGTGGACAAGGGCTACAACGTGATCGGCCTGCACCGGCGCAGCAGCACCGTGACCTTCGAGCGGATCACCCACCTGGTCGACAGGATCACCCTCGTGCCCGCCGACCTGTTGGACGAGGCCTCACTCATCCGCGTACTGCGCAAGTACCAGCCCGACGAGGTCTACAACCTGGCAGCCCAGTCCTTCGTTCAGACCTCCTTCGCCCAACCGGTCCTGACCGGCGAGGTCACCGGCCTGGGAGTGACCAGGCTCCTCGACGCCATCCTCCTGACGGACCCGAGCATCCGCTTCTACCAGGCAAGCTCCAGCGAGATGTTCGGCAAGGTCGCCGAGGTGCCCCAGACGGAGCGGACCCCGTTCCACCCCCGGAGCCCCTACGGCGTGGCCAAGGTGTACGGCCATTGGATCACGCTCAACTACCGCGAGAGCTACGACCTCCACGCCAACTCGGGGATCCTCTTCAACCATGAGAGCCCGCGCCGGGGCCTGGAGTTCGTCACCCGGAAGGTTACGTTTTCCGCCGCCGCCATCAAGTTGGGCATGCAGCAGGGCTTGGCGCTGGGCAACCTCGAGGCTCAGCGCGACTGGGGTTTCGCCGGTGACTACGTGCGGGCCATGTGGCTCATGCTCCAGATGGACAGCCCGGGCGACTACGTCGTCGCCACCGGCGAGACCCACTCAGTGCGGGAGCTCTGCCAGGTGGCCTTCGACCAGGTGGGTCTCGAATGGCAGGACCATGTGGTGGTGGACCAGCAGTTCTTCCGCCCCGCCGAGGTTGATCTGCTCATCGGGGATCCCTCGGCAGCCGCAGCCGACCTGGACTGGAAGCCCGAGGTCCGCTTCGACGACCTCATACGGACCATGGTCGACTCGGACGTCGCCGCCCTGCGCCGGGGCTGAGCGAGCGCATGCCCTCAGGATCGCCGCCCGACCTGGACCTGGCTGGCGTGTTGGCCGACATCGGGGCCGAGGTCCGCTCCAAGCGAGCCAGCGGCGCTCTGCCTGCGGACTTCGAGCGGCACCTCGACACCGTCTTCGCCGACCTCGCCCCTGTCGACGCCATTGTGGGGGACCTCCACGATCTGCTGGCCAAGTTGCAGGTGTCCACCACCATCGGCACCCGCGCCCCGACGGAGTCGACGAGACGCGGCGTTCCACAGCTGAAGTCTGTGGTGGCCAAGGCCATCGACTGGGAGCTGCGCCACCTGGCCGGCCAGGTGAGCGGTCTGGCCAACGCCATCACCCGCTCCCTGCTCATGGTCAGCGACCACCTCGATGACCTCGAGCATGACGCCGTCCCCCGAGGGGACCGAGCCGTGGCGGCACTCGCGACCGCGGACGGACGTACCCGGCTCCCAGACGGGCTCTGGGAGGCCGTGGTCATCGACGTTCTCGGGGGAGCCGGAGGTCGGGTGCTGCATGCGGAGAGTGAACGGGGGGCAATCGTCACCGCCCTGCGCGACCGGGGTGTGGACGCCTACGGCGTCGATCCGGTGGAGGCGGTAGTCGTCGAGTCAAGGCTGGCGCGCCTGCGAGCCGACGATGCCCGGGCGCACCTGCGCTCAGTGCCGGAAGGCTCGCTGGCCGGAGGCATCCTGAGCGGGGCCCCCGATCGCCTCTCGATAGCCGGTCTTCTCGACCTGCTGTCGCTCACCGAGCGGGCGCTGCGCCCTGGCGCCCCGGCGATCATCATCGCCCACCGACCAGGCACCGCTTCCGAGCTCGGCGCCGAGCTGGCCGGACGGCCTCGGCTTCACCCCGAGACCTTCGTCGCCCTGGCCGCCGCCGCCGGCCTCATGGATGCCTCGGTGCGGGAGGGACCCCCAGGGGACGGAGCTTCGGCAGGGGTAGCGGTGACGGTGTGGCGACGCCGGGGGCCGGCACCCACCCGGTGACCGCCCTCCACCAGTTCGTCCCTTCCTACGCCGGCCGCACCGCGATCGGCACCCACACGAGGGAAGTGGCCCGCCTGCTGGGCGCGATGGGTGTCGACAGCCACCTCTACGTCGACCACGCCCGAGATGTGAAGCGCGGGGAAGCCACCCCCTACCGACAGTTCGCTCCGCAGCGGGGGCAACGCCCGGTCCTGCTCTACCACCTCTCGACGGGCTCTCCCGTCGCCGAGTTCCTGGCCCAGCGGCCCGAACCGCTCGTCGTCAACTACCACAACATCACGCCCACGGCGCTCATCCAGCCCTGGGAGCCGCTCCTGGCCGGGGAGCTGCGAAGAGGGCGCCAGGAGCTGCGCCTCCTGGCGCCCCGCACCAGGCACGGGGTGGCGGTCTCCGACTACAACCGGGCCGAGATGGTGGCAGCCGGCTATGACCCCGCGACCCTCACCACGGTGCCCGTGCTGGTCGACTACGACGCCCTGGGCCGCGACGAGGACCGAGACCTGGCGGCGGGCCTGGCCGACGCCCACGGCCGTGGCGGATCGACCTGGCTGTTCGTCGGCCGGCGAACAGCCAGCAAGGCCCAGCACCGCCTTATCGCCGCCCTGGCACTGCATCGCCGGCTCTACGACCCCCAGGCACGCCTGTACCTGGTGGGCGAGTCCACCTCTGCCACCTACCAGGCCGCCCTTCCCGCCTACGCGGCTCGACTGGGGGTGGCCGACGCGGTGACGATCACCGGATCCGTACCGCAGCGCCAGCTCGTGTCCTACTACCGCGCCGCTGACGTCTTCGTCTCCGCCTCGGAGCACGAGGGCTTCGGGATCCCCCTGATCGAGGCCATGGGCCACGGCGTTCCGGTGGTCGCCCTCGACTGCTCTGCGGTGGGCGAGACCGTCGGAGGTGGCGGCGTGCTGGTGGGCCCCGACGCGGCAGGGCACGCGTCACCCGCAGTCCTGGCTGCGGCCGTAGACCGGGTGCTCACCAACGACGACCTTCGTTCTTCGATGGTGTGCTGGGGCCGGACCCGGGCGGCAGACTTCTCCCTCGAGCGCACCCGGGACCAGATGCGAACGGTCCTCGGGCAGGTCCTCGAGCGGTGATCTCCCCTGCGGTCCACCAGTTCCTGCCCACCGCGGAGCCAGGGGCGGTGGGCACCCACGCCCGGGAGCTGCAGCGCCTCCTCACCGAGCGTCTCGATGTGCGCTCCGAGTTGTTCGCCGAGCACATCCACCCTCCGTTCGACGGCGTGGCTCGGCCCTACCGTGACTACGGGACGACGGTGCCAGCGGGCCCGTCGGACGTGATCATCTACCAGATGGCCGTGGGTTCGACGATGGCTGCGCAGCTGACGGCACGCTCCGGGCGCCTGGTGGTCAACCACCACAACCTGACCCCGACGCGCTTCCTGCGCCCCTGGGACCCAAAGGCAGCCGCCGCCGTCGAGCTCGGCGTCCAGCAGCTCGCCGCCCTGGCCCCCCGCAGCGAACTTGGCATCGCCGTCTCTCGCTTCAACGAGGGGGACCTGGTAGCCAACGGGTACGGGGCGACGGCGGTCGCACCGGTCCTGGTCGACCTGGAGGCCTTCGACCAAGCGGAGGACCCCGACGTGGAGCGTCGGCTCCGCGCCGGGCGCTCCGCACGAGGAGCCACCTGGCTGTTCGTGGGCCGAGTCGTAGCCAACAAGGCCCAGCATCATCTGATCCGAGCCCTTGCCGTCTATCGACGGCTCTACGATCCCGAGGCCTGCCTGTGGCTCGTCGGAGCAAGCTCGCCGAGCTCGACCTACGACGACGTGCTGCGGGCCTACATCACGGACCTCCGACTGACCGACGCCGTCGACCTCACCGGTCCGGTGAGCCCAGAGGAGCTGGCCGCCCGGTACCGCCACGCCGACGTCTTCGTCTGCCTCTCCGAGCACGAGGGATACTGCGTACCCGTGCTGGAGGCCATGTGGCACCGCCTGCCCATCGTCACGCTGACCTCGAGTGCCATCCCCGAGACCGTCATGGACGCGGCGATCGTCCTGCCGACCGGTAGAGACCCCCAGCCAGCGGCGGCCACCGTCGCCGCCGCCGTCGAGCGCGCCCTCCACGATGAGGCCCTGCGTGCGCGGCTCGTCGCCGCCGGCACCCGGCGTGTGGCGGAGCGTTCGCTCGAGCACACGAGGAACCGCATGGCGGAGGTGATCGGGCCCCTGCTGCTCCGTTGATCCGTACCCACCTGCAAGGATGATCCCATCTCGTGATTGGTAACCCGTCCTGAGCACCACCGTCATCGTCGTCTCCTACCAACCCGGGCGCTGGCTCGAGCCGTGCCTGGCATCGGTCAGCAGCCAGGCCGATCAGGTGCTGTTGGTGGACAATGGTTCGGAGAGCGCCACCGTGAGCCAGGTCGGGGCCGCCGCGGGGGTGACCGTGGTGCACAACGACACCAACCTTGGGTTCACCGGCGGCGTCAATGCTGCTCTGCCTCGGGCCACCGGCGACCTGGTGGCGCTGCTCAACGACGACGCCACGGCCGGGCCGACCTGGCTGAGCTCGGCCTCCGATGTCCTGGCCGACCCAACGGTCGCCGCGGTCGGCCCGAAGATCCTCTTCGACGGGCTGCACGCGCAGATCGACCTGCCAGACGAGCCGTTTCGCAAGGTGGGCTTCGAGCGGTGGGTGGGCCGACTCGTCGAGACGGTGGAGGTGGACGGGGTCGAGGTGCTGCCCCGGGTCGTCGGCGGTCTCTACGGGCTGGAACGCTCCGTGACCCAACCGGGGAGAAGGTGGCGCTGGACCAACGGCGCCGACCCCCTCCACGTACCAGTCCCCCATGCCGGCGCCCGGGTGGTGATCAACGGCGACACCGTGGTCCCCTCCCGGCACGGGCGCGTCATCAACAACGCCGGGTCCTACCTGAACGCATGCGGCGACGGAGGTGACATCGGCTGTGAGGCCGCTGATGATGGGCGCTTCGACGTGCCCGCAGAGCGCTTTGCCACCACCGGAGCGGCCATGGTGGTGCGACGGGAGGTCTTCGAGCGCCTGGGCGGCATGGACCCCGACTTCTTCGCCTACTACGAGGACCTCGATTGGTGCTGGCGCGCCCGGCAGGGCGGGCTCACGCTCCGCTACGACCCGAGGGCGGTCGTCGAGCACCGCCGGTGGTCCACCACCGAGCATGCTCCGGTCGACCTGATGACTCTGATCGCGGCGCGCAACCGGGTCCTGTGCCTGGTCAACAACGCTCCTCTCGGCGTGGCCCGGGCGGAGCTCCATCGGGTCTGGCGCCGTCCTCCCCATCCGCTGCTGCGACGGTCGTTGGCCCGCCACCTTCCCGGGGCCATCCTCAAGCGCCGAGCGCGCGCCGCGGCAGCAGTCGTCTCAGCATCGGCCATCTGGTCCGCCTGGGCCGGTCGGGACACGACCTGGGGCCTCGCCTCGCAGAGCACGGGCCCGGCTCCCGGCGCAAACGACGGCCAGTAGCCTGCCTCCGTGGCTCTTGACCCCGTCCGCCCCAACCGGGATGACCCCCCGCTCCTCTACTCACTCCACGAGTTTCGAGAGATCATCTTCTCCTGCTTCGATGCCGCCGGCGTGACGACGGTGGTCGAGATCGGCGCCGAGGGAGGCGGCTTCACCGGTGAGCTGGTGGACTGGACGAGGGAGCGGGGAGGCCATCTGACCAGCGTCGATCCAGCACCCGGCCAAGCCGTGCACGACTTCATCGCCGACGCCGGAGAGACGGCCGAGCTGGTCGTGGACCTGAGCATCGCCGCCTTGGGGGTCCTGGGCCCGGCGGACGCCTACCTCCTAGACGGCGACCACAACTACGCCACCATGGCAAGCGAGCTGGAGCTGATCGAGGCCCGTACCACCGGTACCGACAGGTTTCCCCTCATCATCCTCCAGGACGTGTCGTGGCCGTCGGGGGTCCGTGACCAGTACTATGACCCCAGTACCATCCCCCCCGACGCCCTGCATCCCTACACCTACGGCGGTGTCGTGCCGTGGGAGACGGGCGCTGGCTCTGGAGGGTTCCGTGGTGGGCAGAACTTTGCGTTCGCCCGGCACGAGGGCGGCCCCCACAACGGCGTGGGAACGGCCCTGAAGGACTTCCTGGCCGAACGCCCCCTTTATCGGGTGCTCTACATCCCTGCCGTCTTCGGGCTGGCCATCGTGTACCCGACGACGGCTCCGTGGGCCGAGGAGCTGACCCGGCGGATCCAACCCCTCGACGACCATCCCTTGCTCCGTCGGCTCGAAGCCAATCGGCTCTGGCTCTACCTCAAGGTCATTGACCAGCAGGACCGGGCGGCCACCGACCACCGCCGGGCAGAGGGCCGGGCCGTCATCGATGCCGCCACCATCGATCGCCTGCGTGCCGAGCTCGAGATCGCCGGCCAGCAGATCCGCGAGCTGACCAGGGAGCGTGACGAGCTGGCGGCGGAGCCGGACCGGAGCAGCGCCTAAGGCATCATCCGGCGGGCAAGGCGCCGCGCAGCGCCCAGGGCGTCGTGACGCAGTGCCGGCCATCCGTCCTGCGCCTCGGCCCGGAACCGGGCCGCCGTGTGGGCGGCAACCGCTCGATAGGGCGTCGACGTGAGACCGGGCGCCGGCGTACGACCGGGGAGAACGAGGACGGCGAAACCCACCTCCAGGATCGCCTGGGAGACGTTGCCCTCGACCGCGGGGCCGATGAGGAAGTGGACCTGGGGATCCGAGCCCGTGCTCACCACCAGCCCGTCACCAAGCCATCTGCAACCGATGTAGCGCAGGGCGGCCAGGTCGGCCTCGGTGTCGTAGCGCATCCGCTGCGGACCGGGTCGACCTTCAACGGTCAGGGTCAGCTCCACCCAATCAAGGCGGATCACCGCCGCTTGGTCGGTGGGATCGAAGCGCACCGCTTCGATGTGGGGTCGACGCAAGTCAAAGCGGGCGTAGGAGAGGCCGTTGCGATTAACCCGCAGTGGCCGGGTCTGGCGACCGGCCCAACCTCGGAGACCACCACCGGTGTGGGATGCCTCCATGTCCGTCGGCGACCACGAGCAGTCGAAGACCTCGCACGGCACCCGGCCCTCGGCGATGGATGCGGACGCCGCAGCGAGCACCGGGTCGTACTCGGCGGCAAGGCCCGCAGGCCAGAAAGCGTCGTTCATGGTCATCTCGGCCAGGTCCTGAGGTGCGAGATAGGGTACGGCCGGTCCCAGCCTGTCGGGCACGATCCGTTCACGGTCGTCGGCACCGAAGTTGTCCTCGTGACCCCACGAGCCGAACGCCCGGGCCTCCGACGCCGTGGGCTTCGTGATCGACATGCGCAAGATCTCGATGAGCTGCGGCCGCTCCCTTCGGTCAGCAGGCCGAGTCCACGTGCTCGACAGGCGCTCGTAGCGCAGCCATTCCGTCTGCAGGGCCCTCACCCCTTGCTGTACGGCGACCTTGGAGATGACCTGGGTGGGCGGTGGCACGGAGTTGTCGAGGACGGCAGCACCCTTCTCATCGAAGTCGATGACCGAACCCGTCGTGGCCAAGCAGGCCTGTTCTATCACCTCTGGGCTGCGGCCGATCTCATCGATGGCCCACTCTGGCTGGCCGTTCTGGATGAGGTAGCCCTCGATGTGCAGACCGTCGAGGGAGCGGCTCACGCTGCTGTCATTGGTGGCCAGGTACAACCCGATGGTCCGGGTGGCCACCCCGGCCACTTGGAACACCCGGGCCAGGTTGCGTTGGATGGTCGCCCCCCAGCCCAGGTCGACGAGCGCAACGGCCTCCGGTTCTCCGATGGTCGAGCGCAGGTAGCGCAGGAGTCGTGCCCGCGCCGCAGCCGACTCCGTCAGGATCCGCAACCGCACCTGATCGCATCCCACCAGGCGCCCGATCACCTCATCGACCAGCCCGGGGTCATCCATGCGGCGGTCGGCCCGGCCGCGGAGGTCGGGGACCTCGGCCAAGCTCAGACCCAGGTTGGTGAGGTAGCGGCCCACGGTGGGACTCAACCGCCGAACCAGCAAGGAGCGAAGCTCCTCGTCGTCGGCCCGGGCCAGCGCTGCTCGGGCCGTCACGTGGCGGGACAGCCACAGAGGACGGGCGTCGAGACCCGACCGGCGGACTTCGGCCACCCGTCCGACCAGATCGGCGAGGAGCTCGCCCTCCCGCATCATGCACCACGCCGTCGGGAGATCGGCATCGACCACCCGGCCATGGACCCAGTCGGCGAAGCCGGCGAGGACGGGACCCAGAACCCCGGCGCCGTAGGTCCAACCGATGGCCACGTCGGGCGCAAAGCGCTCCAGGTGGGGGCGGGCGATGACCTTGGCGCGCAACCCGGTGATGCCGAAGTCGCCATACTTGACGCTCACCACAGCGGCGGAAGGGGCCTGGCGGCGCAGCGGCATGGCGAACTCGCGGTCCAAGATGGGCCGCAGGAGGCTGTCGACGTGGCGGAAGTGCACAGCGCGGACGCCGAGGTCGCCAGGAGCGGAGACATCGGCGTCTCGGTCATCGCCAATGTGGAGGATCCGCTCCGCGGGGACACCCAGCTCTTTGATCACCACCTTCCACAATCCGTTGGTCTTGTGGACGCCGTAGGCGCAGGACGAGAAGATCCGGGCATTGCGCAGCGGCGCCAGCTCGGGACGGTCGACCAGCCCGATGAGCTGGGTCTCGGTCAGATAGGTGTTGGACACGACCGCGATCGGGCAGCCATGGGCGTCGGCGGCGTCGATGAGCTCGACGATGTCGAGGTCGGCAACGGTGATCTGGCGCTCGAGGGCCACCTCGGCGGCCACGCCTGCCGCCGGGTCAGGCGTGACCAGCACCGCCGGCGCTAACTCCGCCCAGATCCGGTGGATGGTCACCTCGGTGGTGTCGCCGGCCGCATCGGAGTCGGCCCTCGCCCGGTCCTCCGCCCCGATGCGCAACCGGCGGAAGGCCCAGGGGTCCAGCCAGTCGACCAGGGCCTCGGTGGTGGCCAGACGCTCCCCGAGAAGAAGGAAGGCGTCGCTCGGGCGGGGGACCTGGCGCCACAGGACGGTGTCGAAGAGATCGAACGAAAGGACCGAGACCTGCCCGGCGTCCAAGGCGGCGTACGCCCGGTCCAGGCGGTGGTCACGACCGTCGGGCAGGGCTAGGACATCGACCACCAGAGCCTCCTCGTCGTTGGGGAGCCAAGGCGACGACCAGGCCGGCGAATGGACCCACCGGCGTCGTCGGCCAGCCAACGATAACCGACAGTCCCCCGGCCACCGCCTTCCGCCCCGGCGGGGCAGGATCGGCAGCGGCCAGCGATCGACCCGGTATCCTCGGACCATGCCCGATCCGATCCAACCCCAGCTGGCCCAGAACGGGGCTCTCGACTCTTCCGCCGACATCTACGGCCGCCTGCTCAAGGAGCGCATCGTCTTCCTCGGCACCGAGGTCGAGGACACCAGTGCCAACCTGATCTGTGCTCAGCTCCTGCTGCTGGCCGCCGAGGACGCGGCCAAGGACATCAGCCTGTACATCAACTCGCCGGGTGGGTCGGTCACCGCCGGCCTGGCCATCTACGACACGATGCAGTTCGTTCCCTGTGACGTGTCCACCGTGTGCATGGGCCTGGCGGCATCGATGGGCCAGTTCCTGTTGTGCGCCGGTCAGCCTGGCAAGCGCTTCGCGCTCCCCCACTCGCGCATCCTTATGCACCAGCCGTCCGGCCAGGCCCAGGGCCAGGCCGCTGACATCGCCATCCAAGCGGAGCAGATCATCTACCTCAAGCGGATGATGGCCGAGCGGATCTCGTTCCACACAGGCCAGCCCATCGAGCGCATCGAGGCTGATTCGGACCGGGACCGCTGGTTCACCGCCGAGGAGGCCAAGGGGTACGGCTTCATCGACTCGGTGATCGAGAAGGCGGCCGTCGTCGCCGAGCCCTCGGCCGGCTGAGGTTCTGGCCAGCTGAGGCTGGTGGTCGGCGGCCCAGCATTGCCCGGACCGGCGACAGGGCAGCCGGTAACGTGGGGGGATGTCGGTCTCCATCCACCCAGGGACGAAACATGGTCCGTCGGGGCCCCGCAGGCGGAAGGGATGACGGTCGTCGACCGACCCGATGCGCAGGGTGGGAGGGGCCGGTTGGGCCCGAAGATCCCCGTCTCCGGGCGTCGACCTTCCTCCGAGGAGGGCAAGCTGCTGACCATCGTCGCCCCCCAGGTGAGCATGAAGCAGCAGATCACGTCCATTTGGCGGTACCGGGAGCTGTTGTGGGACATGACCCGCAAGGCGCTCCGGGTCCAGTACAAGGACAGCATCCTGGGGATCCTCTGGTCCCTGCTCAACCCCGCCGTGTCGCTGCTGGTGTACTTCGTCGTGTTCCAGAAGATCCTGGGCAGCCGCGTCCCCCGCTTCGCCATCTTCTTGATGTGCGGTGTGCTGGTCTGGAACTTCTTCTCCACAGCGGTCACCACGGCCTGCGGGTCGGTGGTGGTCAACGCCCAGATCATCAAGAAGGTCGCCTTCCCCCGCGAGGTGCCGGTGTTGGCCACCATCGGCTCAGCCCTGCTCCAGATGGGATTGCAGAGCATCGTGCTCGTGGGGTTCCTCGTTGCCTTCTGGCGCGGGCCGGCCGTCGAGTACCTACCCCTGCTGATTCCTGCGCTGGTGGCTGTGGTGCTGCTGGCCAGCGCTCTCGGGCTGCTCTTCGCAGCCATCAACGTCCGCTTCCGGGACATGAACCACCTGCTCGTGGTGGCCATGAACGTGTGGTTCTGGGCCGTGCCCATCGTCTACCAGTACCGGTTGATTCGCGACAGTGTCTTCAGGAACCACCACAACCTGGAATGGCTGTTCTACCTTTACCGGTGCAATCCGATCACCCCCATCGTGCTCACCTTCCAGCGGGCCATCTACACGACGACCTCGTACACGGTCCAGGGCAAGAGCGTCGGCATCCTCCCCGACCATGCGGGCCCGTGGTGGTATCTGTGGCAGCTGCTGGTGGTCATTGCCTTCGCCCTGACGATGTTCGCTGTCGCGCTGCGCGTGTTCGCCAAAGCCGAAGGCAACTTCGCCGAGGACCTCTAGGACGCGTCGGCGTCACCATCCGCGCAGATCGACGGCCCACGTGTCGACGACCTCGTCACCGTCGACGACGTGCAGCCGCTCGTGGTAGGCGACCGTCGGGTCCACGTGCGCCGGGAGCACACGTACCCGGTCTCCGACAGACGCCGCCGCCGAGCCCGGAACGAACGTCACGTGCTCGTCGGAGCAAAACAACACCTGACCCCCATCGGTCAGCGCCGGGTCACCGTGGTCCATGCCCAGCGCCTTGAGGCCGCAGTCAGCCACCGCCCAACCGCCGGTCCGGTTGACGGAGATGACGGTGGCCAACACGCTGAGCGCTTGGCGGAACGGCAGCGTCAAGGTGGCGTACGCCGTGTCCATCAGGGCATACGACCCTGCCTGGATCTCGGTGGCCGCAGGGTGAAGATCGTAGGTGCCGGTCCCCCCGGCACTGACCAGTTCCCCACCCACCGCATCGTGCGCCTGGGCCAGCGTCGCCGTGCTGACCTCAACCTCGGAGACCCTCAGTGCCCGGTCCTCGAGACCGACGGCATGGCCCTCATATCCCATGACCCCTCGGACGACCAGGCCTCTGCGCCGCGCCTCATCAGCGAGGGGACCGGCATCGCCCACCTGGCAACCGCAGCGCGGCAACCCGACATTGACGTCGATCAGAACCTCCCGGACGCCCCCGTTCACGGCGGCGTCGATGGTGGCCACCGAGTCCACGGCCAGGCACACCCGAGCACCCCCGGCCACCAGGTCCCCGAGGCGCTGCGCGCGCACCACCTCGTTGGCCACCAGAAGATCCTGCCCCAGTCCGGCAGCAACCATGCCCTCGGCCTCACGAATGGTGGCACAGGTGAAGCCGCGGTGGCCGACTGCGAGCTGGGACCGAGCCAGTGCGGTGCACTTGTGCGCCTTGACGTGAGGACGGAGGCGCTCGCCCGGTCGCGCCTGGGCCATGGTGTTCAGGTTGTGGTGCAGAGCGTCGCTGTCGACCAGAAGGGCCGGGGTTGGCAGATCCGAGAGCTTCATGGGGCAGGACCGTAGCCACCTGCGGTTCTCCGAAGCGCGAACATGGAGCATGAGGCGATCAGTCCCCGGGTGGAGGATCGAGGCGTCGCCTTGCGCCATCCCTCGGACCGCTCTGCTTGGAGCCGGGCGGTCCCGAGTGTGACCGCGCCTTCGCCAACGGGGCCTGACCGAGCAGACGACCCCTCGCTGGGTCCATCGCCAGAAGAACCGGACCCCCCACCCCCCTCCACCGGAGGGCGGCGAAAGAAACGGCGTCGACGGCTGCTGCCCGCCCCGATCTGGCACGTCGGCAAGCTCTTGGTCCTCGCCCTCATCGTCGAGTACCTGGTGCTCCCCCAGCTCGCCGGTACCCGAAAGGCGCTCCATCTCGTCTCGCAGGTGCAGCCAACCTACCTCCTGCTCGGAGTCGTGCTCGAGGCCGCCGCCCTGGTGGCCTACGCCCAGCTCACCAGGACGGTCCTCCCCGACGAGAGCAACCCGGGGCTGCTGACGATCCTGCGGATCCAACTCACAACCCTGTCGGTCAGCCATTGCGTTCCCGCCGGATCGGCGGCCGGATCGTCCCTCGGCTACCGGCTCCTCACTCTCGCCGGTGCCGGCAAGGCGGATGTCGGCCTGGCCATGGGTCTCCAAGCCGCCGGTTCGGCCGTCATCCTCAACGTCATCTTCCTCGTCGCCCTCATCGTGTCCATCCCCGTGTGGGGCTTCTCGCCGCTGTATCTCACGGCGGGCGTGGTGGGGATGGTCCTGACCATCCTCTTTGTCGTAGCCGTCCTCCTGCTCACCCGCGGGCAGCGGTGGTCGGACGCCATGATCGACCGTGCCGCTCGGCGCATCCCCTTCCTCGACGCCAAAGCCGCCCACGGCGTCTCCGCTCGCTACGCGCGCCGCCTCCATGAGCTCGGTGCCGACCGCCGCCTCACCGCCAAAGCCTCGTTCTGGGCCGCCGCCAACTGGCTGCTGGACGCCGCCTCGCTGTACGTCTTCGTCGGCGCCTTCGGTCATTGGGTGAACCCCGATGGCCTGATCCTGGCGTTCGCCATCGCCCATGTGCTCTCCGTGATCCCCATCACGCCCGGCGGGCTCGGCCTTGTGGAAGCGACGCTCACCTCCACTCTGGTCGGCTTCAACACCCCGCGAGGCATCGCCATCCTGGGGGTGATTGGCTACCGCCTCATCAACTTCTGGCTACCGATCCCCGTAGGCGGTTTGGCGTACCTGTCGCTCCATGTGGATCCTGGCCACATCGTCACCCCAAGGCGACCGCTGCGCCTCCGCGGAGCCCGACGCCCTGCGGCCGCCACTACGCCGCCTGGCCCAACGGAGGGGTAGGGCGGCTCGCTGCGCTCGCGTTAGCGCCGGGGTCTACGAGCTGCCGGGGAGCACCCCGCCAGCCGCGGTGGCCACTCGCCGGGTTCGCCGACGGGCCCGGTACCCGAGCGATGGTGAGCCCTCGGTGTCGACCGCAGCGATCACCAGGCCCCCGATGATGGCCAGGTTCTTGAAGAAGTGCGTCTTCTGCTGGCCCTTGACCGATGGCTCGGACTCCTCCCAGAATCGGTGGCCGGCCACGGTGGTCGGTATCAGCGAGCCCAGGAGTGCCAGGGCGGCCAGGCGAGGTACCCGGCCCATGGAGAGCAGCAGGCCGGCACCGACCTGCACAGCGGCGTTGGCTCGGACGACCGAGGCCGTGTCCGAGGGCAGTGGCAGTGTGCTCGGCAGGGCACGCACGACCCTTTCCGCCGTCGGCACCCGTGCCTCGGGATCGCGCAGCGCCGAGAGCCCGCCGGTGATGAAGATCGACCCGAGGAGCGGCCGTGCGATACGACGCGACAGGGTCATGGGATGGCCGGTGAACCGCAGAGGCACATGAATGAACGGTACCAGCATGCAAACGTCGGCCCCACGGCTGCCCCTACTACCATGCACCCATGCGGACGTGGCGAAACCGGCAGACGCGCCAGGTTTAGGTCCTGGTCCCGAGAGGGGTGGAGGTTCGAGTCCTCTCGTCCGCACGGCTCGCTCAACACCACCGACGGGTCCGCAGGTCTCACGGTCACGGAAGGTGCTCCGCTAAGATCTCGGCGGCTAGTCGGAGCGTGTTGTGCAACTACCTGAACTCTATACCGGAGTTGACAACCTCGAAGTCATGGAGGTTGCCGTCAACTACCGACGATATCTTGCTGACCTGCTATGGAGCGCAGGGGGTCGGCCGCGCTCCGAACACCGCACCCTGGATTTTGGGGCTGGGGTAGGCACGTATGCACGCACAGCCCGACACCTCGGCTACCAGGTGACTTGCGTGGAGCTCGATGCCGAGCTGTGCCAGCGTTTGGTTGAGGATGACTTCGTCTCCTCTCACAGCACCACTGACTTCGACGATGGCACCTTCGACTTCGCCTACACCCTCAACGTCCTTGAGCACATCGAGGATCACGAGGCGACGTTGCGTGAGCTTCATCGGGTGATCGTCCCCGGTGGGCGCCTACTCGTGTACGTCCCCGCCTTCCCGGTCCTCTTCAGCGCCATGGATCGCAAGGTGGGTCACGTGCGTCGCTACCGGCGAGCGCAGTTGGCTGACCTGGTCACCCGGGCGGGATTCCACCTCGACGTCTGCGAGCATGCGGACAGCCTCGGGTTCCTGGCCTCACTGGCGTTCAAGGCGATCGGCAACTCCGACGGCACCCTCACCGAAGGACCCGTGGCGTTCTACGACCGCTGGGCATTCCCCCTCAGTCGGCGCTTGGACCGGATCACCCGACCGGCTTTCGGAAAGAACCTGGTCGCCATCGCCACACGACCGCTTGCGGTGCCGTGAGCCTCGACGCCGAGACCTGGGCGGCACCCGAGACCAGGGGGGATCAGGGCGGGATCGATCCCATCATCGCCGTGCTCATTCCTTGTCACAATGAGGAACACGCTGTGGCATCGGTGGTGAGCGGATTCTTGGAGGCGGTACCCAAGGCCGTGGTCTACGTCTACGACAACGCATCCACCGATGCGACGGTCGCCCGGGCCAGGGAAGCCGGTGCAACGGTCGGATCCGAGTCCCGGCGAGGCAAAGGTCACGTCATGCGCCGCATGTTCGCCGACATAGACGCCGACGTATATGTCGTGGTCGACGGCGACGGCACCTACGACCCATCCAGTGCTCCAGCGATGATCAACCTGGTCCTGTCCCAGCGTGTGGACATGGTGGTCGGAGCACGCCAACCTGTCGCCAACGACGGAGGCGTCGTCTACCGGAAGGGGCACACCACCGGAAACGCCTTGTTCACTCGAGCGCTGCGGGCCCTGGTAGGCGGAGAGTTCAGTGACATCTTCTCTGGATATCGCGCGATGTCTCGCCGCTTCATAAAGTCGCTGCCCGTGCATTCCTCCGGGTTCGAGATCGAGACCGAGCTGAGCGCCCACGCTGTCGAGGTCAACGCCGCCTGCGCTGAGGTCGACACCGCCTATGGCAGCCGTCTCCAGGGGTCGACGAGCAAGTTGAAGACCTACCGGGATGGAATGCGCATCGCCCGGACCATCCTCCGGTTGTTCGAGTCTGTCCGGCCGCTCCAGTTCTTCTCCATGTGCTTCGCGTTCCTGACCGCGGTCGCCTTGTTCCTGGGGATACCGGTGGTCAACGAGTTCGCCCGCAGCGGACTGGTTCAGCGCTTTCCCACAGCGATCCTGGCGGTGTCGATCCAGATCATCGCTTTTCTCTGCCTCGCTTCGGGAATGATCCTCAAGAGCGTGCAGCGGGCCAGGCAGGAAGCAAGGAGGCTCGCCTATCTCCGGATCGGTCCGCCTCCGTGCTGTCCGGTGCCCACCGGGGGATCCTGCACACGTTGAGAAGACCCTCTCGTTGACCCGGTGGACCGACCTCCGTGTGGCACCTGAACCGGGTCCGAACCCCTCGTGCGAAATGCGCTATGCACGCCATCGCCGAGGAACCGTCCGTCGGCGCAGCCGCCTCGGGCTCATCTGGATCCTCACCTCGTCGCTGATCTTCGGCATGGCCGCGGCCTGGAGCCTCTCGTCTCCGATCCCTTCCGGTCCTGACGAGCCCGCCCAGTTCATCAAGGCGGCGGCAGTAGCCCATGGCACGCTGACCGGAGAGCATCAACCGGGAACACTGACGATCATCGGGGCGGTTCGCGTCCCCCAACTCGTTGCGAGCACCACCGAAACAAGCAGTGGCTGCTTCTACGGAAAACCGTCCGTGTCCGCCAGCTGCCTGACCACGGCTTCCACGTCGCAGCAGCTCGTCGACGCCACCACCTACCTGTCGCTGTACCCGCCTACCTACTACGCGATCGTCGGGCTGGGGAGCCTCATCCCCGGCCAGATTGGCAGCCTCGAGATCATGAGGCTCCTCGGAGCCCTCGTCGGGGCCCTGTTCCTCGGATGGGCTCTGGCCACAGCCTTGACCTCAGAGCTCCGCTGGCTCGGTCTCGGAGTGGCCATCGCCTTGACACCCCTGGCCATCTATCTCATCTCGGTCGTGAACTCGAGCGGCCTGGAGGCCAGCACGGCCATTGCCACATGGACGGCCTTCGCCGCCATGGTGCTGTCACCTTCCCAGCGCCCGCGCCCAGCCCACATCTGGGGGTTCGCCATCTCGGCGGTGTTCCTGGCCCAGATTCGTCCCCTCTCCCCGGTCTTCATTCTCTGCATCATCACCGCCGTGGCGGTCATCCGGCCCCGACGAACGCTGGAGGTCCTTCGGTATCGACCGGTCCTGATCGCATGTGGTGCCGTCGGGGTCGGGGTCGTGTCGGCACTGGCCTTCTCCTTGACCCATGGCACGTTCTCCCAGGGCAGGCTCCCGCCACCCCATGGGTCAGACGGACAGATCTTGGCATCCATCTTCGGCACACTCCCCACCTTCGCTCGCCAAAGCATCGGGAGCTTCGGCTCGCCCGACACGGCGTCGCCCGTCGTCGCCGTCGGCATCTGGCTCCTCGCCGCCGGGCTGGTCACGGGGCTGGCCATCGTGACCGGTCGCCCTTGGGAGGCTCTCGCTCTCGGGCTGGTCATCATCTCGGCGTTCGTGCTGCTCCCGGTGCTGGCCGACTATTCACATGCGCGGAGCAACGGCTACATCTGGCAGGGGCGCTACCAGTTCCCGCTCACGGCCGGCGTGCCAATTCTGGCGTCCGCCATCCTCGGGGCCCGAACGGTTCATCCCGCCGGGGTCGTTCGCCGATGCGGTAACCCGGCAGCAATCCTGGTGTGCGGAGCCCTGGCGGCCGGACATCTTGCCTCGTGGTACTGGGTCCTACGTCGGTACATGGTCGGCACTCGGGGAGCCGTGAACCCCTTCACGGCCGGAGCGAACCGCTGGCACCCGGCCTCGTCCTTCCTTCTGATCGCGCCTCTGGTCGTCCTCACCACCGTCGGCCTGATGGCACTGGTGGGCCTGTTGAGCACAGAGCCAGGACCTCATCGCAAGGCGGACGGGCACGGCGACGGAGCGGCAATCGGGCGGGACGATCAACAGACGTCGCTGGTATGCTCGCCAGCTCCATGATCCTCCCGCAGCGTGGGGGCGCTCCCACCAGACGCCCAGCTGAGCCGTGAGCATCGCCCTCGAGGTCGTTGACGTCTCCAAGGTGTTCCGGCTCTACCATGAGAATGCGAACTCGCTCAAGGAGCGGGTCATGCACATGGGGCGGGTGGCCTACGACGAGTTCTGGGCCTTGCGGGACATCAACATGGAGGTCCAGGAAGGCTCGACGGTTGGCATCCTCGGCCACAACGGCTCCGGGAAGTCGACACTGCTCAAGTGCATGGCGGGAATCCTCCAGCCCACCTCCGGCCACATCCGCGTCCGCGGGAGGGTCGCCGCCCTCCTGGAGCTCGGCGCAGGTTTCAACCCGGAGTTGTCGGGCCGTGACAACGTCTTCCTGAACGCCTCGCTGCTCGGCATGTCTCGACGAGAGATCGAGCGTTGCTTCGACGACATCGTTGGCTTCGCCGAGCTGGAGAAGTTCATCGACCAACAGGTGAAGTACTACTCGTCGGGCATGTACGTCCGGCTCGGCTTCGCCGTCGCCGTAAACGTCGACCCCGATGTCCTGCTCATCGATGAGGTGCTGACCGTGGGCGACGAGAACTTCCAACGGAAGTGCATCGAACGGATCAGCCTGTTCCAGACAGAAGGTCGCACCATCGTGGTCGTCAGTCACGGTGCCGACCTCATTCGGCGGCTGTGCCAGAACGCCGCTGTCCTCGACGAAGGTCAGCTGGTGGCGATGGGGCCCTCCGGCGAGGCCATCAAAGCACTCCACGAGCACCTGATCACGCGCCAGCGAGGCATCGATGCCAGCCTGCTGGAGCCCGCCGTTGCCGCGCCGCCCGACGCCGCAGACATCGCCCACCCGAGACCGGAGAAGACCTACGAGGTCACCATCACCGGGGTCTCGACCGATCCCCCCTCCTCGGGTGGAGACGATCACATCTCACCCGGTGGGGCGCTCAACCTCCGGATCGCGTACCGGACGGACCGCCCGGTGACCGACGTCAACTTCTGGGTCAACCTTCACGATGTCGAAGGCCGGCTGATCTTCGGGTACAGCTCGGGCCTGGGCGGTCTCGCCATCGATCCGCTGGAGGGATCCGGTGAGATCTGCTTCCGCTTCGCGAGCGTCCCTCTCCTCGAGGGCGAGTTCATGTGGGCGGTGGGGATCACCAGCGTGGACGGTTCGACCATCTACGACCTGCGCGAGCAGCAGGACGCACTATCGGTCCTCAACACCACCCAGCAGATCGGGCTCCTGGCCATCCCCACACAAGTCAGCCTGGTCCGCACCGATCCGGGTCACCTGCGATCCTCGCAGGCCAGCTGAACCTGCCGGCAGCCGGCAGGACAGCCGGGTGGCTAGAGGACAGGTCCGTCAGATCGCCAAGCCAGCGCCTCGGCCAGTGCCCGAAAAGCCCGACCGCGGTGGGACACGGTGTGCTTGGCGGCGCTGTCGAGCTCAGCGAAGGTGACGCCCCCGGTCTCGTCCGCCACGAAGACCGGGTCGTAACCGAAGCCGTTGATGCCTTTGGGCCCCTCGGCGATCCACCCCTCCACCGTGCCTTCGGCAACGACCTCATCACCGCCGGGCCACACGGCGATGGCTACGGTGCGGAACCGGGCTCTGCGGGCTTGGGGGCCGCGGGCGCCGGCCAGGGCCTGAGCCAACTTGGCCACATTGTCTGCATAGCTGGCGTCCTCACCGGCGTAGCGGGCCGAGTGCACGCCGGGCGCGCCACCGAGGGCGTCCACCTCCA
This sequence comes from Actinomycetota bacterium, assembly GCA_030945745.1. Lineage (GTDB taxonomy): Bacteria > Actinomycetota > Acidimicrobiia > Acidimicrobiales > Palsa-688 > JALZAH01. The sequence continues at coordinate 40,547 of JALYZO010000222.1, read as the reverse complement.
GCCCAGTGTCGTCGGCGATGGCCGGCGATCCGGTGGCTTCCGAGAGGGCCAGGGCCTTGAGCCGGGCATTGTCCTCGAGTGTCACGCCGGTCTCCGCCACCGGGGGGACGCCACCGGGGCGGGGCGTCAGGCACACCGCATCCCCGAGGATCTCGCTGATCTCCCGGGCCTTGTCGGGATTGGCGGTGGCCAGGATGAAGCCGGTCATGGCCTGGCGGCCGGCGGGTTCACCAGGACCTCAGCCTGGTGGTCGAACAGAGTAGCGATGCCGTGCTCGGCCAGAACGAGCAGCTCGTCGAGCTCACCCCGGCTGAACGGCTCTCCCTCGGCCGTGCCCTGGATCTCGACGAAGCGCCCGGAGGAGGCCATGACCACGTTCATGTCGACGCCCGCCCGGCTGTCCTCGCTGTAGGCCAGGTCGAGCATTGGGACGGAGTCGATCACGCCCACCGACACCGCGGCACAGGCCTGAGTCAGAGGATGGACGTCCATCTGGTCGCCCGCCACCAGGCGGCTGCACGCATCGTGGAGGGCGACGTAGGCGCCACAGATGCTCGCTGTGCGGGTCCCGCCGTCGGCTTGGAGAACGTCGCAGTCCACCATGATCTGATGTTCGCCCATCGCCCGAAGGTCGGTGACGGCCCGCAGCGATCGGCCGATGAGTCGTTGGATCTCCTGTGTGCGACCTGACTGCTTGCCCTTGGCCGCTTCCCTGGCGATGCGCTCCGGTGACGCCCCCGGCAGCATGGAGTACTCGGCGGTGACCCAGCCCTTGCCCGAGCCCCGCATCCAGCGGGGAACCTCGTCGGCCACCGACGCCGTGCACAGGACCATCGTCGAGCCCATCCGGACCAGCACCGACCCGGCGGCGAAGGCAGTGTAGTCCCGGATGATCTCCACAGGACGGAGCTCATCGACCCCACGCCCGTCCGACCGGATCGTCACCCGCGCTCCCAAATCTCTGTTGGCCGCCAGACCTGGGGAGCGACGTGAGGTTGCGCCACTCGTGGCGTCATGGAGATGCCTCCGGTCGTCCGCGGCTCTCTGATGGCCACCGGGTGGCAGACGGACTACGCGGAGAGAACCTAGTAGCCCGGAGGTCCAGTTGTGCGGCCCTCAGGGCGTCGACTCCCACGACTCCACCGTGTCGATCTCGGGGCCGAGGAGCCGACTTCCGAGGTCGCGGAACGTCGCCGTGTCACCCGAGGAGATCCAGGTGTGAGCTCCCATCTTGGTGGCCCGGCGCCCCAACCCGGCTTCGGCCAGGATCGACCTGACCTCGAACGCCGTTTCGTCAGCGGAGCTGATCAACACGACACTGCGCCCAACGACATCAGTGATGGTCCGGGCCAGGAACGGGTAGTGGGTGCAGCCAAGCAGGAGAGTGTCCACCTGCGCCACCCTTACCGGGGCGAGGAGGCGCTCCGCCAGCACGTGCACCTGGTCGGATCTGGTTTCGCCGCGCTCGACAAACTCGACGAACCCGGGGCATGCGGCACAGGTCAGCTCCACCTGTGCGGAGTGGGCCATCGCCCTCACCGCTCGCTGGTAGGCACCCGAAGCGATGGTACCGACGGTGCCGATGACCGCTACCCGCTGGGTGACGGTGGCCGACAGGGCGGCCCGCAGGCCCGGATCGATGACGCCGATGAGAGGAACGTCGAACTCGAAGCGAAGGCTGTCCAAGGCGGCAGCGGATGCCGTGTTGCAGGCCACGACCACCACCTTGACATCGTGGTCGCGCACCAGTTTGGTTGTGATCTGATGCGCGAAGCGGGTCACCTGGCCGAGGGGTCGGGGGCCGTAGGGGTATCGGCCGGTGTCACCCACGTAGACCAGGTCCTCATCGGGGAGCAGGTCGATGAGGGCCCGGGCGACGGTCAGACCACCGAAGCCGCTGTCGAACATCCCAATGGGGCGGTCGTCCACGACCTGCGCCTCAGCTCTCGTCGCGCTCATAGATCTGGGAGGTCCTGGCCACGCCATGGCGGAAGACGCGCCTCACGCCGGCCCGGGCCAGGCCGTCGGCCACCAGAACCGCGTTCCGCCCGACCTGACCGGGAAAGCCGCGGAAGGTGGTGACGTGAAAGTGGTCCCGGTCGACCACCGCTCCGTCGTCGCCGACTGGTCGGCGTGAGAAGTAGTAGTTGGAGACGCAGGTCCTGGTGCGCTCGGCCACCACTTCATTGACCGCGTGCCACGAGCTTGCCGACGTCGCCATCACCACCAGACGGTTGAACAGCGAGTGCACGGTACGGGTCTCTGCCCGCATGCCGTGGTCCCACAGCTGCAGATGGCCACCGTCGCCCGGATGCCAGGACGGTGTCGTGTAGTACAGGAGGTTGAGGACCCGGTAGGTCTCCCGGTCCTCACGGTGGGAGTTGTCGATGTGCGGATTGAGGAACTGGCCCTTGGTCATGGCGCTGACGCCTCCGGCGTAGAGGCGGGGGTCGCCGAGAAGCTCCCCGATGCCGGTGATGTCGGACACTGCGTCGATGACCGCCCGATCCTGGAAGGCGAAGACGACCTCCTCGAGGAGCGGGTCGTAGCGATCCATCTGGGTGGCGACGTACTTGTCCTCCCGGATGCTGCGGCGCCGCATCATGTCCTCCAGCGGAGGGAACGCACCATGGACCTGGCTTGCCAGGCTTGCGTCGAGCAGGGCATCGACCACGAAGGTCCTGACCCGGCCGGGCTGATGAAATTCGGCTCGAAGGTCACTCTCCTCGGCCCGCAGGCGGGTGACGATCTGCTCGGCGATCTGTGCTCGATCCACGATCTAGAAGTAGATCACCTTCCGAGCACGCTCGGTGACCTCGTCGATGTCCCCGGTCCAGGCCCCGGTAGAGAGGTACTTCCAGCCGGCGTCGCACACGATCGTGACGATCGTGCCCTCGTCGATCTCGGCGGCGCACCTGACGGCGGCAGCCATGATCGAGCCCGAGGAGATCCCCGCGAAGATGCCGACCTCGGTCAGGCGGCGGGTCCACTCGATCGATTCCTTGGGGCCCACCACCCGGCTCCGATCCAGCAGATCAAACCCGTCGTTGTCAGTGAAGACGGGGGGAATGAAGCCCTCGTCGAGGTTCTTGAGGCCGTCGACCATCTCCCCGGCCGGCGGCTGCACCGCCCACAGCTGGACATCGGGGTTGCGCTCCTTGAGGAAGCGACCCACCCCCATCAGCGTCCCCGCCGTGCCCAGTCCGGCGATGAAGTGAGTGACCTCGGGACAGTCTCGCCAGATCTCCGGGCCGGTGCCCTCGTAGTGCGCCTTGGGGTTGGCCGGGTTGCCGTACTGATAGGGGAACCACCACTCCGGGTGGTCGGCAGCCAGTTGCTGGGCTCGGCGCATGGCGCCGTTGGAGCCCTCCGACGCCGGCGAGTCCATGATCTCCGCCCCCCACACCTCCAGGGCCTGGCGCCTCTCCACCGACACGTTCTCGGGGAGCACGACGGTGATGGGGTAGCCCTTGACCCGGGCGATCATGGCCAAGGCGATGCCCGTGTTGCCCGACGACGACTCGAGGATCCGCTGACCGGGGTGAAGGCTGCCATCCTTCTCTGCCTCCTCGATCATGCCCTGAGCGGCCCGGTCCTTCACGGACCCACCCGGGTTGGCACCCTCCAGCTTGGCCAGGATGGTCACCCTGGGATTCGGGCTCAGGGTGGAGATGTCCACCATCGGCGTGCCACCGATCAGGTCCAGGATGCTCTCGTAGCGCGCCACCCTCAGCCCCCGGCCACGGCGGGCATCAAGGTGACGGTGTCGCTCGGAGACACCTTGGCATCGAGACGTCCGAGGTAGCGGATGTCGTCGTCGTTGAGGAAGACGTTGAGGTGCCGATGCAGCTCACCGTCTGCGGTCAGCAGCTGATCGCCGAGTCCTGGATGGGCGGTGATCACGCTGTCGAAGACCTGCCCGATGGTGTCGCCGTCGGCCTCGACGGTCGCCAGCCCCCCTGCGGCGGGACGAAGGACGGTCGGCAGGCGAACTGAGACGGTCATGACACTCTCCAGAGCGAGAAGTTGGATCGCTCGGTCATCAAAAGATGACCGACCCTGTCACCATTGTAGGACGACAGGCTCCTCTTCGATCCGAGCATCTCGGATCCGGTAGCTGCGCATCACCGGATGGGTGTCGCGCAACGAGACGAGCACATAGTGCCAGGCCGGGTCGGGAGCCTGGTCCACATCGGTCGGCGAGGGCCACGCATCGGTGTGCGTGTGGGAGTGCCAGACCCCGAGCAGCGCCATGCCCGCCTGCTCCGCCTGGCGGTCTGCCCGGAGGAGGTCCTGGGGGGCGACGCTGTAGACCCGGGAAGACCGGGCGGCATTTTCCGTGGCGTACTGCACGGCGATGGGGGTGTCGTCGCCATCCACCTCGTGCGGCGGCCCGGCGATCAGGCCGCACGCCTCGAACGGCCAGGCGTCCAGACAGGCGGCGATCATCTCACGATGGACCGCAACGGTGAGCACCAACACGCCGACGACGGTACCGTGACTGGGCCATGGCCTCGAAGTCCGCCCTTGCCAACCGCCCCAGGCCGGTCGCTCAGAACAGACGGGCGCGCCACGACTACGACATCATCGAGACCTACGAGGCTGGCATCGTGCTCGTCGGCAGCGAGGTCAAGTCGCTCCGTGAGGGGAAGGTGCAGATACGGGAGGCGTACGCCCGCGTCCAGGACGGCGAGGCGTGGCTGCTCAGCATGCACGTGCCACCTTGGCTCTACGCCAACGGATTCGGCGCCGTGAACCCGGATCGGGCGCGCAAGCTCCTGCTCCATCGCCGCCAGATCCACGAGCTGTGGGAGCGCACCACCCAGGAGCACCTGACCCTGGTGCCTCTGTCGCTGTACTTCAACGACGGCCGGGCCAAGGTCGAGCTGGCCCTCGCCCGAGGTCGCCGACGCTATGACAAGCGCCATGCCATTGCCGATCGTGACGCCGAGCGCGACGCTCGGCGGGCCGAGTCCGGCCGGCGACGCTGAGAACCTGCTGAATGGCACGTTGACCTGCCCCAGAGGGGGTAGACAGGGACCGTGAGAGACACCGTTCGCCTGGGACGCCTCGGGGGGGTACCGGTCGGTCTCAACTGGAGCCTGGTCGTGGTCGCCGGGCTGCTGGCCTACGTGCTGGCGGAGAACCGCCTGCCCAACGACGCCCCCGGGTACGCCACAGTGGGCTACGCCACAACGGGAGTTCTGACCGCCGTGGGGCTGTTGGCCACGGTCCTCGCCCACGAGCTCGGTCACGCCGTCGTCGCCCGCAAGGTCGACCTGCGGGTGGATGGCATCACGCTGTCGTGGATCGGCGGCATCACCCGCATCGAGGGCGAGGCATCGAGCCCGCTCATCGAAGCAGGGATCGCCGGCATAGGCCCGCTGGTCAGCCTGGTGATCGGCGGGGGCCTGTGGGCCCTGCGAATCGGCCTGTCTGCCGCCGGGGTCGGCCGCCTGGCGGTGGCCGCCATCGGGTGGCTGGCGGTGATCAACGTGGTGCTGGGCGTGTTCAACCTGCTGCCCGCCGCCCCCCTCGACGGCGGCCGCCTCCTCCATGCAGCCGCCTGGCGGATCACCGGCGACCGCTGGCGGGCCGGGCACCTGGCGTCGTCGGCAGGTGTGGTCCTGGGCGTGCTGGTGCTGCTCGCCGGCGCCTGGGAGGCCTCGAGGGGGCGAACAGCCAGCGATACGTTCAACGCCTTGGTCACCGGGCTCCTCGGCTGGTGGCTGATCTCGGTCGCCCGCAGCGAACGTCACGTCGCCGATGTGCACCGGGTGCTCGACGGCTGTCGCTGCGCGGACGTCATGCGCCCGGTCGCCGAAGGCCCGGGATGGGTGACCATCGACACCTTCTTGGCTGGGTGCCCTGCCGATCAGCACAACCCGGGTCTTGTCTGGCTGCTGGAGGGATGGGGAGCCGACGGCTACGTAGGGGTGGTGACGGCCGAAGCACTGATCTCGGTGTCGGCCGCCCAGCGCCACGTCCTCCGCCCCATCGACGTCGCCATCCCGGTGACCGAGGCCGCAGGGGCGGGGCCGTCAGACGACGTGCTGGAGACCCTGGCATCCGGCACCGGCGCGCGGGTCATCCTGGTCATCGACGGAAGACGCACGGTGGGGGCTATCGTCCCCGCCGACATCGACAGCCTGGTCCACCTCGGCCGGCGCGCCATCCCCGTGATGGCTGCTCCGAGCGGCGCCGGAGCCCCATCCTGATCGGGAAGGCGTCCGTAGCACAGTTCACCACCACCAGCCGGTAGGATCATCGCGTTGGACCTTGACATGGGGGTGATCGGCTTCGACTTTGGTTGTTGCGCTGGGAGAAGCGAGCCGTGGTCTCCGGAACCACGTTAAAGAGCCGGAACCCATAAACAAATGCCGAGCCTCAGCTCGCACTGGCCGCTTAACAGCGACCCGTCCGTCCGATCCCAGTCCTGCGGGTCGGGTACGGGCGTCATCTTGCGGGACTTACCCGATGGTTGCGTCGGCAGGCCGTCGGGGACACACTTTGCCGACTGAGGTCCCCCACCGGTGCCGGTGGCGAGCGGGGGACCCGAGAATCTGATCACCGGCTGCGCTCGGAGAAGAACCGGTAAGACATCGAAGGACGCGGGTTCGATTCCCGCCACCTCCACTCCTCACCGAAGACCAGGTCAGATGGCGTTTCCAACCAAGACACCGTCTGACCTGGACCACGACGCACCGTTTGTTCACCGGGATACGTATCGGGACCGACGACCTCGTCGCCGGGCGACGAACGCTGGCCCTCAGCGGGCGGTGGCAACCCGCCGCCGCTGGGGAGGGACGGTGGTCGGCGGGACCTGACGAGGTGGCAGGTCGGCGAGCAGATCCGATGTGGCCTCCAGGACCCTCTGCACGGCCCGGTCAAAGGCATCATGGGTACGTGGGGAGACGGTTTGCACGCCGCTGACCTTGCGCACGTATTGGCGGGCGGCCGCTTCGATCTCTTCGGCCGTCGCTTCCGGCTCCAAGCCCCTGAGGGTGGTGATGTTGCGACACATGCGATCAGGTTACGTCCCCCGGCGAGCTCGTCGTAGGAGCGCAGGACGCGCCGCCTCGACCCGTCTTGGTCAACCGCAGCAAGCACATGACGAAGGCCCAGCGGGGGGGCCGCTGGGCCTTCGCTCTCGGCTCAAGGGGCGGAGGGGGGATCCACCCCGAGCACGTGAATAGTTTCTCAAACTCCTGCGCCTCTGGCAACCGATTTTCCCGAGACATCGGTCACAGCCCCCAACCATGCCCAGAGCGAACATCCCTCCGCGCTGCGCTTCGGTTGGGGCAGGCTGGTGGCTCATGAAGACGCCGCGCCCTCACGAGTATCCGGGTCCGGCCTTGAGGATCACGGCCGCCTACTCGTGGCGGGTCCTGGCCGTGGGCACCCTGGGCTACTTCATCCTCCGTCTCCTGTCGCACCTGATGACCGCCGTGGTGCCCTTCGCGGTCGCGATGCTGGTCACCGCCCTCCTCCGTCCGGTGCTGGTGTTCCTTCGCCGCCAGGGCGTCCCGCGCCTGCTGGCGACCGTCCTGGCTGTGCTCACCGCAATCGTCGTCCTCGGTGGCCTGATCACCGTCGTCATCCTCGGAGCTGCCAACCAGGCCCCCCAGTTGGGTCATGAGATCAACCGCTTGATCCCCCACGTGAAGTCCTGGCTGGAGACCGGGCCGTTCCATGTGGACGCCAGGACCGTCAACAACTTCTCCCAGACCCTGACCAACGCCGTGACGACGCACAGCTCCGAGGTGGCGGCGACGGCGGTGTCCACCGGCAAGACGGTCGTCAATGTGGTCACCGGCTTCGTCCTGGCCATCTTCGTGACCGTCTTCCTGCTCTACGACGGAGAGGGAATCTGGGAGTTCTGCACCCGAGCCTTCCCGACCACGGTCCGCGGCCGCGTGGACTCGGCCGGCCGGGCTGCGTGGTCCACGCTGTGCCACTACGTTCGGGGCACGCTGGTCGTGGCCGTCTACCACGGGGTCGTGGTGGCCATCGCGCTGGCTGCCCTGGGCGTGCCGCTGGTCCTCCCCCTTGCCGTGCTCGTCGGCCTGGGGAGCTTCATCCCCCTCATCGGCGCGGTGGTCTTCGGCCTGCTGGCCGTCGGTGTGGCCGGCCTCAGCCATGGCCTGGTGGCGGCAGTCATCATCGCCGCTGTGCTCATCCTCGACAACCAGGTGGAGGCCCACGTCCTCCAGCCATTCGTGGTGGGCCGCTATGTGCGCATCCATCCCCTGGGCGTCGTGCTCGGCTTGACGGTCGGCGCCATCCTGGTCGGGGTGTTCGGAGCCATCGTCGTCGTTCCCCTCATCGCCTGCATCAACGCCGCCGTGCGCTCCCTCCTGGGCTCGCGAACCCCGGAGCTGGCCATGGATCCTCACGGACGCGATGAGGAGAACGATCAGGCGGCGGCCTCCGAGGAACGCCAGACCGAAGCGAGCGACTGAAGGGCGGGCTCCGGCCCCTGCATCACGAAGGCGACCAGCTCCCCTGGCCGGCCACGTTCCGACCGAGGGAGACATGCACGACCTTGACCGTCGAGGTGCTTGGCAGCTCGAAGGTCACGCACGTCTGCACCTGAGTGCTGTGGGGGCCGAGGGCGATCTCGCCTCCGACGATCGTGGCACAGCCCGCCGCCTCAGTGACCACCGGCGTCTGTGAGGCGCCGGTGGAATCAACCAGCGTGGTGTCCTCCAGGGCGTTCTCCTGCAGCGCCACGTCTCCGGTATCGGTGACCTTGAGCTTCACGGCCAAGAAGCGCTGGCCCGAACCGGCGGCGTCGTAGGAGTAGGCCGGAGCGGCGGGATCAACGATGGCAGCGACGTTCACCGATGCCTGAGCGCCATCCGGCCCGTTGACGGTGATGGCGGTACCGAGCGGGGAGGCAGCCGGCGCGGTGGACGAGGTGGCGGAGGCGACCGGTTGCCTGGCTGCCGGTGCGGCGACCGCAGGCCGGTGCTGGACCTTGACCGGGAGCTGACCGGGACCCGCCAAGGGGGGAACGACCGCCCCGCAGGCGCCGAGCAGGGCAGCCAAACCGGCGCCCGCTACGAGCCGCCACGCCCTCACCAACTGCGCTCCTCCCGACATCGCGACCACCCTAGAGGCGAGGTGTGGGCGAGAGCGTGATGGTCTCCGAGCGCCGGAACGCTCCGGTCCGGATCCGGAAGAAGCCCGCCAGACGACAGCGCTTTTCTTCGCAAGGCCCTTGACACCGCCTCCCGGCAGGCGTTCAATCGAAGGAGCGAAGTTGGTGCAAAAGCAAACCCGTAGCACGGAACCGGGCACGGCCCGGCAGTCCAGAAAGGGGGCGCCGTGCAAGCATGGAGTTCGTCCGAGGAGGACGGTCCACCCCGCTAGTCAGGGCCCGCCGTCGATGATCACCCGCTGGGTGAGAAGCGAACAGGTGGGTCCTCCATCCGTCGGCTCTGCAAAGCCCCTCCCTCGACCAGCCGGCCCAATGCCGGGCACCGCTTGTTAGCCTCTGAGCGATCGAGCCCTGCCCGCGACGAGGCGGCCCCACCAAGAGAGCGGAGCGGCTCCGGGAGAACCGAACGCAGGAACGGCACAGCGCCGGGTCCAGAGGGCCCACGACCTGTGCCGTTCGGCGCGTTCGAGTTGGATGGTCGGCGGCGCCGCGCCCGGCAATGGTCGATGCGGGGCGAGCCGTGGCAGCATGGCGGGGTGACCTCTTCGTCGCCTCTCGACCCAAGGGAACGAGCCGCCACCCGTCCCGACGCGGACGAGACCGCCCTTCCCCAGTCCGAGCGCCATCGAAACCGTCGCTGGCTGGTGCTCCTCATGCTGACGCCCGTCGTCATGACGATCCTGGCCGTTCTGGCCTTCACCACCAAGGGTCCACCGGAACCGTCGGTCCGGCCCCTTTCGATCCCTTCTGGCTACAAGGCCATCAGCGACGCCTACTTCGGCTACGCCATACCCTCGTCCTGGACGGCAAACCCGGTCTTCACCGACGCCAACGGCGACTTCTTCTACCAGGGACGAAGCGGCTGGGTCGGAGAGAACACCCGAATCCGGGTCGCCCCACCCCAGCCCAACACCGACGTCCCGCCCCAACTGGCCACGTTCGGCCAGGCCCAACCCGTCCCTTACCAGCTCGGCGCAGCGCGGACCGTTGCCATTCCCGGCGTCGACCGGGCGTGGATCTACGACCTGAGCCGCAGCGGCGGGTTCCATGCCAGCGCCGTGGAGGTGTGGCAGGCCTCATCGCAGACGGAGATGTGGCTGCTGATCAACGCTGGGCCCACCGTCGCTCCGGTCGTCGCCGCGAGCCTGCAGGGCTGACCCGGCGCCCGTGTCGAAGTACCGCACACTCAGCGACCGGAGAGCAGACGACCCCACTCCACGCGGCACCACGAGAAGGCGGCGCACGACGGGCAGCGCATCCAGCGACTCCACGCGCGGAGCGGCAGCCAGACGGAGGGCACGAGCCCTCGGAGCACCTTGGCGAACGGCATCGGCGTGCGCGCCCGACACGTCCTGCAGACGACGATGACCGGTCGACCGGTGACCTGAGGGGCGGAGAACAGCGCCCGGCGGCCGTCGCCCTCCACCGGTTCGGCGCTCTCGCCCGTGGCGCCCTGGGCCGCTGCGGGAGCGCTCGGCGAAGGAGCGCTGAACAGGGACCGCTTGCCCAACGGATCGGGGGGGCGGCTCATGCGCCCGGCTCGATGACAGCAGCCAGGCACCGATACGCATCGGCGCTCGCCGACTTCGGTGCATGGCGCAGCACAGAGCATCCTCGACCGGGGGCCTCGGCGACCCGGACGGATTTCGGGACGGGCGGAGACAGGACGTCCAGGCCGTAGCTCTCTTTCACGGCGGCCAGGGTGTCACGTGCAAGGCGGGTACGGGGATCGAACATGGTGGCGATCACGCCGAGGACGCTCAGCGACGGGTTGGTGAAGGTGCGAACATCGGCGATCGTCTCCAACAACTGCCCCACACCGCGGTGACTGAGGGTCTCGCATTGCAGGGGAATCACCACGCGCTGCGCAGCGGTCAGGCCGTTGATGGTCAAGATGCCGAGGGACGGGGGGCAGTCGATGAGGACGGCGTCGTAGTCACCGGCCATGCTCTCCAGCGCTCGGGACAGCGCGTACTCCCGACCCGGGCGGGTCAGCAGGTGGACCTCGGCGCCGGCCAGGTCGATGGTGGCGGGCAACAGGTCCAGACCGTCCCCGGCGTCGATGAGGGCCGAAGCGGCGGGCTGACGACCGACCATCACGTCGTGGAGCGAAACCTCGAGGCCATCGGGGTCCGTCCCGGTCGAGTACGTGAGGCACGCCTGGGGGTCGAGGTCGACGAGCAGCACCCGCCGACCTCGCTCGGCCAGAGCAGCCCCGAGCGAGTGCACCGTGGTGGTCTTGGCCACACCACCCTTCTGGTTGGCTACAGCCAGCACCGAGGTCACCGCGACCAAGTTACCGGTACGATCGCGCCCGACGATGCGACACCGTGTGGAAACCCTCAACAGATGACGCCGGTAGCCGATTACCAGCCTGGCGAGCGACTGGCCGGGGTCCCAGGCGAGGCCTTCGTCACGCCCGCTCCGACGCGCCTTCTTCGGCCGGAGGACACCGTCATCCTCCACGTCCTGCGACCCCTGGAACCGGAGAGCTTCCGCCGGGTGCGTCCCACGCTCGAGGCCTTCGCCGCCATCCGCTCCCCTTTCGTGGGCGGTCTGATCGAAGCGGGCTATCAGGCCAACGAAGATCCTCCCTACGGGTGGTATGTGACGGCGGATCACGGCCACGCCGACATGACCGGGGAGCTCGATCGGGTCGGCGTCCTGCGAGCGGTGGCCGGCGCCGCCCGCGGCGTGCACGCCCTCCACGAAGCGGGCCTGGCCCACGGTGGCGTATCACCGGTCGCAATTCGACCTGGCCCCGAGGGCGGGGTGATCGATCTCCCTTCCGTCCCGGCCGAGCCGGACGGGGACGGCCGGATCCTGGCCATCTCCGACCCCGCCCTGCTCGACACCGTCGATCCGGCCGTCGCCCGAGGCAGCCGTCCCTCCCGGGCCAGCGACCTGTGGTCACTGGGCGCCACCTTGCATCGCGCCCTCACTGGCCGGCTGTTGCACCCGGACCTGCCCGGTGACGAGCCCATCGTGGCCCTGCAGCGGGTGGCGTTCGAGCCGGCACGGGTAGCCGAAGACCTGGACCCGGCGCTGGCTGACATCGTCGCGTGGTGCGTGGCCGCGGCCCCCGCGCAGCGACCACCGAGTGCTGCGGTGCTGGCCGACCAACTCGACAGCGTGGCCGGGCGACGGTGAGCCGCATGGAGATCGTTCCAGGACCTGGGACGGCGGCTCGCTTCGGCGAGGTCTGTGTGTGGGCGGGTGCGGGGGCATCGGAGGCGCTGGTGCAGTTCCTCATCGACTCCGCACGCAACGTGGGAGCATCGCCCCTCGGCGGGTCTCGCATCGCCGACCACATCGGTGGCGTGCTGGCCGGACGGGACCCCGAACCCGGCCTCCCCTTTGCCGCCATCGGGCCCGGTGAGGCAGGTACCGCCGTCCTGCTCCACGGGGCCATCCAGGCGTGGGACGGGACCCGGTGGTTGATCCCCCAACCTCGGCCGGGGTGGCTGCGCACCGAGGTGGCCGGCCCAGCCACCCTCATCGTCACCGCCCACGGCGCCGTCTCCCAGCGCTCTGCGCACAGGTCGGATCTCCGAGGAGGCGTGGTTCCCGCTGCCGGCTTCACGCTCGTACCCGAACCAAACCCGGCGGTGACCACCGCCGGCCTGTCTGCGCGGTCATGGCCGGGTGCTACCACCACCGTCGTCGTGCCCTCAGCATCGTGGCCTGGCGCTACGACCACCTCCCTGCCGGAACCCTCGATCGCTCCACCGGCGGCCGCTGAGGCCACCGTCGTCGACTCCACAGAGCTGGTCGACGCTCTCCGCCAGATCCCTGCGGGTCGGACCGATGCCGCGACCTCATCGGCTGCCCCGCCGACGCTCGACCTGGCTCCGGACGGACGTAGCCCTCTGGCGCCGCTCCCGCCAGTCGGTCAGCCCGACCTGCCCCTGTCCGGGCAGCCCGTCGTCGCCGGTGTCCTCTGTTCGGCAGGGCACTTCAACCACCCCGCGGTGCGCTCCTGCGTGGTGTGCCGCCGACCCGTTGCCCCCGGCACGGCTCGGGTCAGCGGGTCCCGACCGCCCCTCGGCGTCCTCATGGTCGACGACGGATCGGTGTACCGGCTGGAGCGCAGCTACCTGATCGGCTCGGCACCGGACTCCGACCCCACGGTCACCGGGGGCCGGGCCCGTGCTCTCACCCTGGGGGCGGCCCCCGCCGTGGCTCCCGCCCACGCCGAGATCCGCCTCACTGGCTGGGGGGTGAGCGTGATCGACCGCGGATCCGACAACGCTGTCACCCAGGTGCTCCTCCCCGGTGCGACGGGGTGGAGCGCGCTGCACCCCTTCGTCGCCCAAGGCCTGCGCCCCGGCGCCCACATCGCCGTCGGGCGGCGCACCGTGTCGCTCATCTCCCCGTGGCCGATCGACGAACCAGTCACCTGAGGCGGCCGTCGACCTCGCCCGGCCGCCAGCCGCTCAAGCAGCGACGGCTTGTCAGTTGGTGCGGTTGGCGTACTGCGGGCAGTACACCGATGCGGCCGAGGTGATCACCGCACCGAGATCAGCACTCGGGAGCCGGCTGGACCCCGCGGTCGTTCCCAGGCGGTCGGCCACCGTCGAGTAGCTGGCCCCGCTGCGCAAGTCGTCGCACACCGCCCGCCCCAGGCGGCTGAGCTCTACGTCGGTCCGATACGAGCCGACGTCGGGGGCAGCCACATGGACGGCATCAAGGAACGACTGCTGCTGGGCGGCTGCTTGGGGGGAGAGCCTCGTCGTCCCGCAGCCCGCAGCACCCCAGCCGATGATGAGCGCCCCCACCACGCAAACCACCACCCTGGTGGTCCGAACCAACGGGGGGCTGCCTCGGACTGAGCCGCTCGTCATGTACCACCAGGCTAATCCGAGCGACCGTCGCCCCTGCACCAGCCCCGAGCCGTTCAGGTCCGGGCTCGGTCGGCAGCGGAGGCCCGGCCTCGTGGGCCATGCTGGTTGGATGGCCACCCCTCGTACCCTCTACGAACGTGTCGGCGGCGAAGCCTTCTTCGAGACCCTGACCCTCCGGTTCTACGACGCTGTCGCCGAAGACCCGGTCCTGGCCGACATCTACCCCACCGATCCGATCGCCTTCGCAGCCGCACGGGTGCACCTGCGTGACTTCCTCGTCCAGTACTTCGGCGGCCCGGCGACCTACTCGGAGCATCGGGGCCTGCCCCGCCTGCAGCTGCGTCACGCGCCCTTCTCCATCGGCGTCGCCGAACGGGACGCGTGGGTGCACCACATGACAGCGGCCGTGACGGCATCCGGCGTCGGCGGTATGGACCAGAGTCGGATGCTCACCTACTTCGACAGGGCCGGCACCGCCATGATCAACGAGCCTGAGAGCCCCCATCAGGACGCAGAGTAGCCCGATGGCATTCTCGCCGGCAGGGGTCTGGCTGACCGCGGCCGTGCGGTGACCGAGCAGGGGGGTAAGCCCAGTGCCCGCAGGGTGCTGGCATCGTCGACCATCGGCTCTGGACCGACGGTGGTATGCCTGCACGGCCAGCCCGGTAGCGCCACAGACTGGGCGGCCGTCGGCAGAGCTCTCCGCTCCGAGTTCACGGTCGTGGCGGTAGACCGTCTCGGCTACGGCCGAACGGGAGGAGAGGGCGCCGGTTTCGAGGCCAACGCCGAAGCCGTCATCGCCAGCCTCGACGATCTGGGTATCGACCAGGCGATCATGGTGGGGCACAGCTGGGCCGGAGGAGTGGGGGTCGTCCTGGCCGCGGATCATAGGAGCCGGGTGCGGGGGTTGGTCCTGGTTGCTTCGATCGGCCCGAACGACGGGGCCGGCTGGGTCGACAGGCTCCTGGCCACCCCGGTAGTCGGTGACGTCATGGTGGCGTCGACGTTCGCCATGGCCCGGACGCTCCTCGGCTCGGGGGCCATACGGGCTGGGCTGGACCGGGTGCTGCCCGGCTTGAGCAGCACGGCCCGGGCCACGATGGCAGGCGGCGCCGCGCTCCAATCAGCACCCGACCGCGAGCAGCCGGCCGTCAAGGTGCCGGCGCCCGCCCAAGACGCCCCGTGGCGCACGTTCATGATCGAACAGCGGGCGTACGTCGACGAGGTCGACGGCCTCGTCCCCCGGCTGGCCCGAATCAGCGTCCCCACGGAGATCGTGACCGGATTGTTGGACCGCGTCGTCGCCCCCGAGGTCGGTGCCCGGCTGGCCTCTGCCATCCCGTCCGCTCTCCTTCGCGAGGTTCCCGATGCCGGGCACCTGCTCCCCTTCGACCACCCGAACGAGGTCGCCGAGGCAGTCCGTTCCATCGCCGGCCGACACGGCCTTCGGCCGCGCAAGTAGATCTACGCTGTCCCGAAGCCCGGCCCCCCACCCCCCGAGCCCGACGCCTTCGTGGCCGGGCGCGCCTGGCCAGGGGGTGACGATGTCCCCGTCGAGGACTCCATGGCCGAAGTGAGGTTGCGCGCCGAGTTGATCAGCCCCACGTGCGAGAACGCTTGGGGGAAGTTGCCAACCAGGCGCCGGCGGCCGGTGTCGTACTCCTCGGAGAGCAGTCCCACGTCGTTGGTGAGCGCCACCAACGACTCGAAGAGCTCCCGGGCTTCGTCCGCCCGACCCAACAAGGCCAAGCAGTCGACCAGCCAGAAGCTGCAGGGCAGGAAAGCGCCTTCACCCCCAGGAAGGCCGTCGACGCCGGAGTCGTTCTGGTAGCGCATCACGAACCCGTCGACCACCAGCTCCCGCTGGATGGCGTCCACCGTGGAGACGATCCGTTGGTCGTCGCAGGACAGGAATCCGACGGCGGGCAGCAGCAGGACACTGGCGTCCAGGCGATCCGATCCGTAGTACTGGGTGAAGGCACCGATGTCGGGGTTGTAACCCTGGTCACAGACCTCGCCGTGGATGGCGTCACGCACCTCCCGCCAGTGGTCCACCGGGCCGTCCAGGCCGAAACGCTCGACCGCGGACACCGCCCGATCCATGGCCACCCAGGCCATGACCCTGGAGTGGACGAAGGGCCGCCTTGGTCCCCGGACCTCCCAGATCCCGTCGTCGGGGTCCTGCCAGTGAGCGACGACGAAGTCGATCAGGGCCCGCTGGAGGTCCCAGATGACCGGCCCATCCGTCATGCCGTGATGGCGAGCCCGATCGGTGGCGTCCATCAACTCGCCGTACACGTCCAGCTGGAACTGACCGGCGGCGGCATTGCCGATCCGGACCGGCGCGGAGCCCTCGTAACCGGGGAGCCAATCGATCTCAAACTCCGAGAGGCGCCGCTCCCCCGCCGGGCCGTACATGATCTGTAGCTGGTCAGGAGCGCCTGCGGCCGCCCGCACCAGCCACCACAACCAGGCCTCGGCCTCGTCTCTGCGGTCGGCCTCGATCAAGGCGTCCAGGGTCAGGGTGGCGTCGCGAACCCAGCAGTAGCGGTAGTCCCAGTTGCGGACGCCACCCAGATCCTCGGGCAATGAGGTGGTCGGAGCCGCCACGATCCCCCCGGTCGGGGCATAGGTGAGGGCCTTGAGGGTGATGAGCGAGCGCAGCACCACGTCCTCCCAGGGACCGTGCACCTGGGTGACGCCCTCGCACCATCCTCGCCACCAGTCCACGGTGTCACGCAATGCAGCAACCGGGTCGAGGACCCCGGGCGCCTGCTCATGGGACACGTACCACGAGAGAACGAACGGGATCCGTTGACCGGCGGTGACCTCGAAGTTCGCTGTGGTCTGCAGGTGGCGCCCTTCGAGCGCCACAGGCGTTGCCAGGATCGCTGCGTTCGGCCCGGCGATGGCATGGAGGCCCGTATCAGTGCGCCGCACCCACGGCACGTCGGATCCGTACTCGAAGCGCAGCACCAGGTCCATGGTCATGGGAACTCGGCCGCTGACGCCTTCGACGATTCGGATCACCTCGGGGTGCTGGTCGCAGCGCACCGGCATGAAATCGATGACCCGTACGGTTCCCGTCTCCGTGTGGTGCTCGGTCTCGAGCACCAGGGTCCGGTCGAGGTAGCAGCGGGTGGTGGTGGCCGCCGCCGCCGGCGCCAGGCTCCAATGCCCATGGGTGTCGTCGCCGAGCAGGGAGGCGAAGCAGGCTCCCGAGTCGAACCGGGGCAGGCACAACCAGTCGATCGACCCGGTCAAGCTGACCAGGGCGGCGGTCTGGGTGTCGCCGACGAGGGCGTACTCCTCGATCTTCATGGCGTGACCGTACGCCCCACTCGGGCGGTGTGCTCTGCGCCCCTGCGGGGCGGTGTGCTCTGCGCCCCTGAAGGGGATCGTCAGATCAGACGACGAGGAAGCGGCGCACGGCGAAGGCCGAGCCGACCACCCCTGCGACAGCGCCCAGCGCCAAGACGGCCACGCCGACCACCAGAGCCTCCCCGGAGGTCACGTAGAGCTTCTGGCCACCGAGGACCGAGTCGTTGCCGACAAACGATGCCACCGAGTTTCGGAACATGTAGGTCACCGCAAAGGCCAAGAAGGCTCCCACCACCCCGTGGATGAGGCCTTCGAGCATGAACGGCACCCGGATGAACCAGTTGGTGGCCCCCACGAGCTTCATCACGGCCACCTCCCTTCTCCGGGCGAAGATGGCTAGCTGGATGGTGTTGACGATCAGGGCCAGAGCACCGATCATGACGCCGACGGCCAGCACGTAGGCGAAGATCTGGAGGTTCTTGAACCGGCTGAGCAGGCTGTTGATCTCCTGCTGGGCGTAGGAGACACGCAGCACGCCAGGCTGGGACTGGAACTGCTTGCCGAGGGTGGCGACGTCCTGGGCCTTCTGGGGGACGACCCGGTACGAGGGCGGCATCTGGCTCTCGTTCAACACGTTCAGCAGGTCGGGCTCACCACCGAAGATGGTCTTGAACTCCGCATAGGCCTGGGCCTGGTCGACGAAGCGGATCTTCTTGACGCCTTGCGTCGTGTTCAGCTCATGGCCGATGGCCGAGCTCTCGTTCGATGCGATCCCCGGCTGCAGGAAGATGGCCAGCTCTACGCCGCCCTTCCACTGCACGGACGCCTTGTCGATGGCCTGCTTCATGATCAGCACGCTGCCGAATGCGGCCAGCGACACCATCATGGTGACGATGGCGGCCAACGTCATCACCAGGTTGCGTCGCAGGTTGCCAGCGGTCTCGCGGACCAGGTAACCGCTCGATACGGCCATTCAGGCTCCCATTCCGTAGACGCCGCGAGCCTGGTCTCGGATGACCGTGCCGCGATCGAGCTCGATGACCCGGCGGCGCATCGAGTCGACGATGGCGTTGTCATGGGTGGCCATGACAACCGTCGTGCCCGTCCGGTTGATCCGATCCAAGAGGCGCATGATGCCCGCCGAGGTCGACGGGTCAAGGTTGCCGGTGGGCTCGTCAGCCAGAAGGATCAGCGGCCGGTTGACGAACGCCCGGGCGATGGCCACCCGCTGCTGCTCCCCACCGGAGAGCTCATGGGGCAGGTTGCCGAGCTTCTTGCCCAGGCCGACGAGATCGAGGATCTGCGGCACCTGGGTCTTGACGACCGACCGGGGGCGCCCGATAACCTCGAGGGCGAAGGCCACGTTCTCGTAGACCGACTTCGTGGTCAGCAGGCGAAAGTCCTGGTACACGCAGCCGATGTTGCGGCGCAGGTACGGCACCTTCCACGGGGACAGGAGGCCGACCTCTTTGCCGGCCACCCAGACCTCGCCCGAGTCGGGACGCTCCTCCTTGGTCACCAGTCGGAGGAAGGTGGACTTCCCCGATCCCGAGGGACCGACCAGAAAGACGAAGTCGCCCTTTTGGACATCGACGGAGACGTCACGCAGAGCGACGGTGGTGCCCTTGTAGGCCTTGGTGATGTGGTCGAATTTGATCATGGTGAAAGAAGGTGCGCCCGCCCGGCGCGCCCATGAGCAGAAAGTGTAGTCAGACCGCCGCCCGGTAGTGGCGGCACCCCGGCCACGAGCTCGCTCCGGGACGGCAGGAGACCAACCTCACGGGGCCGCGGAGCGGCGCCATCGCAGCCATGCCTCCATGAACTTGTCCAGGTCCCCGTCGAGGACGGCGCCGACATTGCCCGTCTCATGATCAGTCCTCAGGTCCTTCACCTGCTGGTAGGGGGCCAGTACGTAGGAGCGGATCTGGGCACCCCAGCCGACCTGCGCCTGAGGCCCGGCCATCGCCGTCAGCTCCGCCGTCCGCTCCTGGCGTTGACGCTCCGCCAGCTTGGCAGCCAGGATCTGCATGGCCTTGGCCTTGTTCTGATGCTGGCTGCGCTCGTTCTGGACGGCCACGACCACGCCGGTCGGCAGGTGGGTGATGCGCACCGCCGAGTCCGTCACGTTCACGTGCTGGCCGCCGGCACCCGACGACCGGTAGGTGTCGATGCGCAGGTCCTTCTCCTCCACGTCGACCTCGCCGGAGAGGTCATCGAGGAACGGCACCGCCGTGAAGGACGCGAAGCTGGTCTGGCGCCGAGCCTGGGAGTCGAACGGGGAGATCCGCACCAGTCGGTGGACGCCCCGCTCCGCGGAGAGCAGACCGGTGGCGAAACGACCTCGAATGATGAACGTGGCGGAGAGGATGCCCGCCTCCTGGCCTTCGCTGACCTCGTCGACCTCGATGCCGAAACCCCGCCGCTCCGCCCAGCGCTGGTACATCCGCAGCATCATCTCCGCCCAGTCCTGGGCGTCGGTGCCGCCGTCCTTGGCGTGGATCTCGCACACGGCGTCGAACTCGTCGTGGCCACCGGTGAACAGGGAGCGCAGCTCCAGATCTCCCAGCTCCGTGCTCAGCCCGCTCAGCAACTCGTCGAGCTCGGTGGCCACGGACTCGTCAGCCTCCTCCAGGGCCAAGCCGTAGAGGGTCTCGGCATCCGAGAGGCGGGAGGCCAGCCCTTCGAGCACGTCGAGATCGCCCTTGACGCCGCTGTACTCGGTGGTCACCTTCTGGCCGACATCGGTGTCGTCCCACAGGTCGGGGCGCGACAGCTCGACCTCAAGGTCGGTCACCCGCCGACGCAGGCCGTCGGCGTCGAGATACTCCGATGCCTCGGCCAGCCGACGGGCGACCGAGCGCAGGTCGTCGCTGAAGTCACGCACGGCTGCTCACCCACTGCGGAGTTCGACGGCGGTCCCTCACGCCGGCTCTCTCATGCTCGGCCTATCGCCCGTGACAGAACTTGAACTTCTTGCCATTACCGCACGGACAAGCATCGTTGCGACCTACCTGATCCCACACCGAATCCTTGATCACCGGCGCCTCCACGGGCAGGCCGGCCTGGGCGGCGGCTCGCTGGGCGGCCTGGCCGGCGGCCCGTTGGCCCGCTCCGCCCTGGGCCGGGGTCATCCCGGGGAGGCCGGGTAGGACGCCGGCGTTGGCCTGGTCTTCGGCCGCGAAGATGACCTCCTCACCGGGCGCCGGCCCTGCTGCCAGGGCCCGGGCGAACCCCGAGCCTCCCTGTGAGGGGTCCTCCGGGCCTGCGTAGGTGGCCCCGGCAAGTCCGTCGTCATCGGCGGGTGTCTGCTCGAGCACCTGGACCTGAGCGTGCATGACGATCTTGACGTAGTCGTCGTCGATGCCCGACACCAGCTGCCCGAACATCGAGAAGCCCTCCCGCTGCCAGGCCACCAGGGGGTCCTGCTGGCCCATGGCCCGCAGCCCGATGCCCTCCCGGAGGTAGTCCATCTCGGAAAGGTGCTCTCGCCACTTCTGATCGACGAGCTGCAGCATCACCTCACGCTCGAGGGCCCGCATGGTGTCGGCGCCGCCGGGCATCTGCTCCTCGCGCGTCTCGTAGTAGGCGATGGCCTCGGCGGCCAGTGCCTCATAGATCTCGTCGCTGCTGGTGGCCGCAGCCAACGACTCCGCATGCGCGGAGGTGGGGAAGTACAGGCGGGTTTCGGTGAGCAGTCCGTCGAGGTTCCAGTCCTCGGTGTAGTCGGTCGTGCAATGGGCTGCAACGATGGAGTCCAGTGCGGACGACAGCACCTCGATGGTCCGGGCCCGGAGATCCTCACCCTCCAGGATCTGCATGCGGCGGGCGTAGATCACCTTCCGCTGCTCGTTCATCACCTCGTCGTACTTGAGGACGTCCTTGCGCACCTCGGCGTTGCGGCCCTCGACGGTGTTCTGGGCCCGCTCGATGGCCTTGCTGACCATGCGCGAGTCGATGGGGACGTCGTCGGGGAGCGCCCGGCTCATCACCCAGTTCATGGCCCCGGTGGCGAACAGGCGCATGAGCTCGTCTTCAAGGGACAGGAAGAACCGGCTCTCGCCGCGGTCGCCCTGGCGGCCCGACCGGCCCCGGAGCTGGTTGTCGATGCGGCGCGACTCGTGGCGCTCCGAGCCGAGCACGTAGAGGCCTCCGGCCTCGCGGACCTTGGCCCCCTCGTCATCACACACCTCGGTGTACTTGGTCACCAGCTCGGCGTAACGGGTCTGACCGTCGTCGGAGTCGAGGTCCAAGCCACTGGTGACGATGTCCTGGAGGGCCAGGTTCTCGGCATTGCCACCGAGGAGGATGTCCACTCCCCGCCCGGCCATGTTGGTGGCAACGGTGACCCCGCCGAGGCGACCGGCCTGGGCAACGACCTGCGCCTCCTGGTCGTGCTGCTTGGCGTTGAGCACGTGATGGGGGATGCCCCGCTCGACCAGCAGGGCGCTGAGGACCTCGGACTTGGCCACCGAGGCGGTGCCCACCAGGATGGGCTGGCCCGTCGCGTGACGCTCCTCGATGTCGTCGACGACGGCGTTGAACTTGGCCACCTCGGTCTTGTAGATCAGGTCCTGCTCGTCGGTCCGGATCAGGTCCCGGTTGGTGGGGATGGGCACCACGGGCAGGGTGTAGGTGCTGGCGAACTCCGATGCCTCGGTCTCCGCCGTTCCGGTCATGCCTGCCAGCTTCTTGTACAAGCGGAAGTAGTTCTGCAGGGTGACCGTGGCCCAGGTGTGGTTCTCCTCTTTGATCTGCACCCGTTCCTTGGCCTCCACCGCTTGGTGCAGACCCTCGGACCAGCGCCGACCGTCGAGGATCCGACCGGTGAACTCGTCAACGATCTTCACCTCACCGGCGGCCACGATGTAGTCCTTGTCCCGGCGGTACAGCTCCTTGGCCTGCAGGGCCTTGGTCAGTTGATGCACGTAGTTGGACGACACCAGGTCGTAGAGGTTGTCGATGCCGAGGGCTCGCTCGACCTTCTCGATGCCGTCCTCGGTGGGGGCGACCGTGCGCTTCTCCTCGTCGACCTCGTAGTCGTCGTCGCGCACCAGAGACCGGGCCACCCCGGCGAACTGGTAGTAGAGGCGGGCCGAGTCCGACGACGGGCCGGAGATGATCAGCGGCGTCCTGGCCTCGTCGATGAGGATCGAGTCGACCTCGTCGACAATGGCGTAGCGGTGACCTCGCTGCACCATGTGCTCGAGGGACCGGGCCATGTTGTCGCGCAGGTAGTCGAAGCCGAACTCGGTGTTGGTGCCGTAGGTGACATCGCAGCCGTAGGCCACCTTCTTGGCGTCCCAGTCATCGACGTCGGGCGAGACTCGACCCACGGTGATCCCCAGCGAACGGTGGACCGCGCCCATCCACTCGGCGTCGCGCCGGGCAAGGTAGTCGTTGGTGGTGACGACGTGCATGCCTTCGCTGGTCAGGCCGTTGAGGTACACGGGCAGGGTGGAGACGAGCGTCTTGCCCTCGCCGGTCTTCATCTCGGCGATCCAGCCGAAGTGCAGGGCCGCCCCGCCCATGAGCTGGACATCGAAGTGGCGCTGGCCGATCGTCCGCCTCGCCGCCTCCCGCACGGTGGCGAAGGCCTCGATCAGCAGATCGTTGAGCTCCTCCCCGTTCTCGATGCGCTGGCGAAACTCGACGGTACGGTGCGCCAGGGCCTCGTCGCTCAACCTCTCGACCTCAGCCTCCAGGGCGTTGATGTCGGGAACCAGCGCCTCGAGGGCACGAACCTTCTTGCCTTCACCGGCGCGCAGGATCTTGGTGAAGATGCTCATGGCGCCCTCCATGCTACCGGTCGGAGGCGGAGGGCAGTCGCCGGGTGGCACCACGTCGGGCCCGGCGGACGGGGTCGGGCGAGGAGCAGGTCAGTCGTCGACGACGTGGGGGTCGACGATGCGCTGGCGCACCGCGTACATGGCGGCCTCCATGCGGGTGTGGAGGTGCAGCTTCTCCAGGATGGAGCGCACGTGGTTCTTGACCGTGTTCTCCGAGATGAAGAGGCTGTCGCCCACCTCCCGGTTGCTCATGCCGCGAGCCACCAGCTTGAGCACGTCCAGCTCCCGAGCGGTGAGCGACGGCGGCGGGGGCTCTTGGAGCAGCTCGGCCCGGTCAGCCAGGGACTTGAACTCGGTGAGGAGCTTGGAGGCCATGTTGGGCGAGATGCGGCTCTCCCCCCGGGTCACGGCCCGGATGGCCTCGGGCACCTCCTCGATGGACACCTCTTTGAGCAGGTAGCCGATGGCGCCGGCCCGTATCGCTTCGTAGAGGTCGTCCTCCTCGTCGCTCACCGTGAGCATGAGGATCTGGACGGTCGGCACCATCTCGCGGATCCTCTGGGTGGCCTCGATGCCACTGAGACGAGGCATGCGGACATCCATGAGCACCACGTCGGGGCGGAGGTCGCCGGCCAGGGCCACGGCCTCCTCGCCGTCGCCCGCCTCGGCCACGACCTCGATGTCGACTTCGTCGTCGAGGACCACGTGCAGGCCCATGCGGAACACCGCTTGGTCGTCGGCGACAAGGACCCGTACCGACGGCCCGGTCATCTCACCTGGTGTGTGATTCGTCACCCTGGAAGCCTCATCACGTCACGGGCTCACCGGCTGGCGGAGGAGCCAGGAGCCGGTCATGGTCTGCACGGTAGTTCGCGCGGGCGCGGGTCGCGACCTGCGCCTGGCCTCCTCGGGGCCAACCCGTCTGGGCCGGCCGGACCTCAGCGGCTGACCTGGTCTTTGACCCCACACTCGCCTGCTGCGACCTTGTTCGGGCCAACAGGGGCGGGAAGAACCCCAGCCCTGCCGGTGTCCCGCGTGGGTGTCGTCTCCTCCCGGGCTGCGCCGTTCGCAACGAGGGCGGGCAGGTCTTACCCCTAAGCCGCACCATGCTCAGCAACCAAGAGTTGCCTTACGTGGGTCGTTTCGCCTGCGACTGGCATCGACTTGCAACCACAGACCCGCTGAGGTCCGGCGCCCAGCCTAGCGGCGTGGCGCCCCCGACCCGCAGCCCGTGTGGCGGGTCAGGGCCCGAGCTGACTCTTGAGCTCGGTGAGGGCGGGGACGGGTCCGGGGTCGACGCCGGCCTGGGCGGCCATCCACAGCGATGCGTAGTCGCCGAAGACGATGAGGTCGAGCAGCTGGGCCAGGTCGCCGTCACCCTCCGCCCGCACCTCGATGACGTCGGCCAGCACCTCACGCTCGAGCTCGGTGACGAGCTCGAAGCGGCGACCGACCTGGGGGTGCTCGTTGTCATGGCGGAGGGCGACGGCGGTGAGGATCTGGCGGGTCACATCACCGTGCTGGCCCCAGCCGCAGATCTCGTTGTGGCACAGCTCAGGCTGGGCCGACCAGAAGGCCGGGGCCTTGGCGTTCTCGTTGATCTGGGTCTTCCAGCGCATGGCCGCCACCGAACCCACACCCGCGCTGCCGCTGATCAGCGGCAGCGTCCGACCGATCCGCCGGGCGACCTCGGCGGCCGGCGACGTGTCACCGGCGACCACGAAGGCGTCCCGGCGGCGAGCCATCTGGTCGACGGCCGCGTCGATCCAGTAATCGCTGCTCAACAGCAGGCCCATGGTCTCCAGGATCACCAGTGGAGGCAGCGCCATGGCGCCGATGGCCGCCCGGGGCTGGGAGATGTCGGGCGGCACGGAGATGATGGGAGCCGCCCACCCACTGGCCAGATGGGCCAGCTCGCCCCCGGCGGTGATGACCACCATCCGGGCACCGGCCAGGGCAGCGTCGGACGCCGACTGCACGGTCTCCTCCGTGTTGCCAGACGCCGAGATCGCGAACACCAAGGACCCCTCGCCGACGAAGGCGGGCAGCTCGTAGGATTTGACCGTCACCACCGGGACGGGGAGGAGCGGGGCGGCGATGGCGGCGAGGACGTCGCCGGCCACGCCACTGCCGCCCATGCCCAGCACCACGACGGACTCGATCGTCTCGGCGTCGGCCACCGAGCCCACCAGGCGGGCTCTGGTCACCGCGTCGGCGACCTGTTCGGGCAGGGCATCGGCCAGGTCGAACATGCCGACGGTGTCGAGTACGGCCACGCCTCACTCCCCTCCGAAGGTGGGGGCGATGCCCTCGGCGTCGGCCCGGGCCCGCAGGCGCCGGTCCTCGCTGTCGTCGACCGCCTCGGCCTCGTCGATGAGCATGATGGGGATGTCGTCGGTGATCCGGTAGAGCCGCTTCAGTCGGGGGTTGTAGAGGATGTCCTCATCGGGGAAGTACAGCAGCGGCCCCTTGTCCTCGGGGCAGGCCAGGATTTCCAGCAGCTTCGGATCGAGGGCCATCAGGCCAGCTCCTTGATCAGGGCTACGACCTCGTCGACGTGGGCCGCGCACTCGACTGCGCCGGCCGCTTCGAGGTTCAGTCGGAGCAGCGGTTCGGTGTTGGAGGGGCGCAGGTTGAACCACCACGCGCCCAGGTCGACGGTGAGACCGTCCATCCGGGACTGTTCGGCCGCCGGCGCAGCGTCCGAACGGTTGGCATAGGTGGCCGCCACAGCGTTGATGACCCCGGCAGGGTCGGCGACCTCGGTGTTGATCTCGCCGGAGTCGGCATAGCGCTCGAAGTCCTTGCGAACCTCCGACAGGGGCCGACCGGCGGCCGACAGCAGCTCGGTGACCACCAGCGCGGCGATGCAGCCGGAGTCGGCCCGGTAATTGTCCCGGAAGTAGTAGTGCCCGGAGTGCTCACCACCGAAGACGGCGTCGGTCGTGGCCATGACGCCTTTGATGTAGGAGTGGCCGACTCGGGTCACCATCGGCGTTCCGCCCCGTTCCCTGATGATCTCCGGGACCGCCTTGGAGCAGATGAGGTTGTGGAGAATGGTCGCCCCGGGGTACTTGTCCAGCATGGCCGCAGCGACCATCGCCGTGGTGGTCGACCCCGAGACGGGCTGGCCAGCGTCGTCCACCAGGAAGCACCGGTCGGCGTCGCCGTCGAAGGCCAGGCCCACATCCGCTCCCGTCTCCAGGATCCGGCGGCGGAGATCCACCAGGTTGGCCGCCTGGATGGGATCGGCTGGGTGGTTGGGGAAGGAGCCGTCGAGCTCGGCGAAGAGGATCTCGAGATCGAAGCCCAGGTCCTCGAAGACGGCAGGCACGACCAGGCCCCCCATCCCGTTGGCGGTGTCGGCGACCACCTTGAGCGGCGCCAGCGAGGAGACGTCGACGAACGACCGGACCTTGGCGACGTAGTCGTCAAGGACGTCGCGCGCCGAGACCGAGCCGACCGGGCCTGACGAAACCGGCAGGGACCCGGCCATGACGGCGGCTTTGATGTCGCGCAGACCCGATTCCTCACCGACCGGGCGGGCGCCTGACAGGCACAACTTGATGCCGTTGTAGCCGGCCGGGTTGTGCGAGGCCGTGAACATGGCCCCGGGGGCGTCGAAGTACCCCGACGCGAAGTACAGCTCGTCGGTCGACGTCATCCCCAGGTCGACGACATCCGCTCCCTGGCCGGTCGCTCCCTCGGTGAACGCCCGGGACAGCTCGACCCCCGTCGGGCGCATGTCGCGGGCCACCAGGATGGTTGGGGCGGCGGTGAAGGCGACGAAGGCCGCCCCGATGGAGCGGGCCAGGTCGGCGTCGAACTGGTCGGGCACGGTTCCGCGAATGTCGTACGCCTTGAAGATCTCTTCGGGAGCACCCATGCCGGCGTCACACTACTCAGTGGTCGACACAGTCGGGTCCCCGTCAGCGGGCGGGCGGCGGCGGCTCGGCAGCAGAGGTCGCTGAGGCGCCCGGCTCGGGGTCCGACCCGCTCCAGCCCTGCCAACCGGTGGCGTAGTAGCGGGCCAGGTCGAGTCCTCCGGGATGGCCGAGCCACAGGTCGAGGTCGCCGTTGGCACCCCGACCACCGGCCGGGAGCGCCTCGGCCAGGGCCAGACCGAGGCGCTGGTAGGGCTCACTCATGCCGACCGAGCTGGCATCCACCGCTGCGGGCCCGCCGGCCGGCGGGTCGTCAGCAGGACCCTTGCTCACCAGCGCGTAGCGGACCGGCTTCAGCCGAACCAGCGCGACAAGACCGGCGATGCCGGCCAGGGTCACCCCAAAGCCGAACCAGTCGATGGGGGTGTAGCCGTAGTGCAGGCGGACGTGCCCCGACGTCGGCACCACCACCATCAGGTTCGGGGTGACCCGGTAGATGGCCTTGGCCCCCGAGACCTTCCAGTTCGGGAAGTACGACACCCTCACCAGCACCGGGACCCCGGTGCGGTCCACCTGGAAGTTGACGGTGTCGTCGCCCGTCTTGATGTTGGTCACGTTGACCGGCGGAAGCGGCGTGCGGGGTGGCGAGGGGTCCTTGGCGGA
This sequence comes from Actinomycetota bacterium, assembly GCA_030945745.1. Classification (GTDB taxonomy): domain Bacteria; phylum Actinomycetota; class Acidimicrobiia; order Acidimicrobiales; family Palsa-688; genus JALZAH01. Next base: position 12,886 of record JALYZO010000222.1, on the reverse strand, counting down.
CACCCGGGCCCAGCTCTTCGGCCCCGACGCAGCCTCGAAGACGTCGGAGCGAGCCGGGTCGAGATACCACGACTGCGAGGCGTTCAGCCAGGCATCACCCCCTGAAGCCGTCCCCTTCATCACCACTGGTTGGTTGGTGAGTGCGGCGACCTTGGTGGAGTTGGCAACCTTGTAGATCTTCCAGGTCCGCTGCCGGACCGACGTGGTGCCGCCGGTGGTGTAGCTGACCGGGTAGGGACCGACCGAGCCGACCTGGGTGAGGTCGGGGTCCGCGTCTGCCTGGATCTGGGTCTCGGGGGTGAGCGCCATGTAGTACTTGACGCCGAGCATCTGCAGGTGGGCCACTCCGGCGGCCACGTCGGGCGTCGACGTGCCGGACGGGGTCAGCAGCGTGGTCTTCGAGTAGCTCAGGCCCCGCTCGGGATCGGAGGGGTGCAGGGACAGCTCCGATGCGTTCAGGAAATGGTAGGGCGTGGTGGCGGAGGACTCGTAGTAAAGGCCCTCCATAGACCCGATGCAGCCCTTCGTCCAGTACGGCAGGAGCATGAGGGCGTCAGGGGTGCCCATCTGGTCCAGTTCCGGCTCGTACTCCCAGGCGGCCTGCCCGCAGCCGTCAGCGGGGTTCTGGCCCAGTGCGGCCATCTCCTTGACCAGGGCGAAGTACTCTGAGCTACGAGCCTTCGACGTCGACTGGTACCCGCTGTAGTTCCATCGGACCCAGTCGGGAACGAACGACTTGTCGCCACTGCCGATGCCCAGCCAGCTGTACGCCCCCGTGCGGACGCTGGTGTGGCCCAGCGGCAGGATCCGCAACGGGAAGCCGACCCACAGCAGCCCGATGATGAGGGCCACCACGGGGACCGGCAGCAGTGAGGGCCCGGCCCGCAAGGGATCGCGCACGGCGGCCTCAGCGATCAGCGTGCCGATCTCGGCGAGCGCGACCCCGGCCAGCAAGAACAGCAGGAGGAACCAGAACGGCAGGACCCGGGCGTTCCACAGCCGGGCCTGGGGAGCCACGCAGAAGACGATGGCGCAGCCCACCGCCATGATGGACAGGAAGGTCCCGGTCCGCCGTCGACGGGTCACCGACAACACGATGCCGGCAGTGGCCAGCACGAACAACCACAGGTCCTTGGCCGGAAACAGCGAGGTGATGTAGGTGGTGAGCTTCTCGTAGCCCATGTTGGTGGCGTAGGGAAGCCGGTACTCGAAGGGGAACGACCAAAACGCCGTCAGAGCGCCGCCCACCGCCAGGACGGGCAGGAGCCATCGATACCGCCGGCGCTCGAGGCGCATCACGGTCATGACGATCGCTCCACCCACGGCGAAGAACATGGGTAGGACGTGGCAGAGCGCGCAGCAGCACAGCACGACGGCGGCCAGCGCCCGGCCACGCCCGGTGCGCAGGCCGCGCGCCACCAGGCCCAGGAACAACAGGGCCAGGGACAGACTGATGGAGAAGGAGAACTCCCCGGCCATGGTGGAGGCGATGTTGCCCCCGTAGATGGTGAAGTCCCGGGAGAAGAGGTAGGCCAGAGCGGCGACGGCCAGGCACGCCGGCCCCGGGAAGCGCATCCGGGACAGCCGCCCGAAGGCCCAGGCGCAGATGGGCAGTGCCACCAGACCGGCGATGGTGACCAGCTTGAAGGCGATGTTGTAGGGGATGACGTAGCTGAGGAAGGCAATGGCCCACAGGGGCAGGGGGAAGTAGTAGGTCAGGGCCGGGAAGCCGTCGTACCAGTCCGGCGTCCACCCGGTCACCCGCAGGTGCCCCAGGAGGTGGCTCTTGAGGAAGGCAGGGAGCCAGACGTGGGCTCCCATGTCACCGCCCGCCGGCGTGGAGTTGGCCAGGATCTTCGAAGGCTGCAGCTCGTCGAAGGTGAAGATCACGCAGATGGCGACCACTGCGAAGGTGATCAGGGCCTCGGGCCGGGCCATGCGGTAGAGCAGTGGTCGCCACCATGCCGGCGGCCAGCCTGGCGTCTCGCCCTCGCTCGGCGAGGGCTCCACCGGATCCGAGGGCGTCACCCGATGTCCCGGTCGATCGTCGAGCAGTTCGGTGAAGGTCACGGAGGCGTCACCCACGAGGGCAAGACGACAGCGGCGGCGGGGGGGACGTACGGCACGGTGGTCGACATCGGATCCCTATGTTGCCCGCTCGCCGCGTCGTTGACGGGTCATGCCAACCACCGGGAGCTCAGGAGGCCAGGGTGGCGGAGGAGGTGAAGGGATCCGCCGGGACGTAGCGGGATGACGCCCGCCCCCCACGGCGGTCGATCAGCACCCACCCCCGGGGGGAGCTCAGCCGACCGGCGTGGGCGCTGCACAGCCCCCACTGGTCCCCTGCCTCAGCGCCGGCCTCACCGTCCAGCCAGACCCGCTGCCCGCCATAGTCGTAGGTGAGCCACGCTGTCGCCTCTTCCTGGCAGCCGGGCCGGGCGCACACCGTTGCTCTGCTCATGCCCGCGCATCGTATCGGTCGCCGTCGTTGACCAGGCGCATACCCGCACCAGGCGCGCAACGGGTACGGAGCAGGGTCCCCTACCATAAGGGGATGAGTCGCCAGCCAGGAGACCTGCGCCCTGGTCGAGGGGACCGCCAGGGGGGGCAGACCCCTTCCGGGTCGCCCTCGGGCTCCAACTGGCGGTGGGTCGCCATCGTGGTGGTCACGTTGCTGATCCTGTCGATCGTCATCAGCCAGGTGCTGCACCCCAGCGCGGCATCCAAGCAGAGCTACAGCCAGTTCTACTCGGCGCTGACCAATGGACAGGTGCAGAAGGCGACGGTCAACAAGGCGTCCGGCTCCGTCACCTACACCAGCAAGGACGGCCAGCAGTTCACGGTGACGGGGCCCAGCGTGGACCAGAACAGCACTGCCCTCCAGCAGTACCAGAAGGACATCCCGGACCTGCAGTTCACGACGGGCGCACCGAGCCTGTTGGCCAGCCTCCTCCCCTACCTGATCTTCGGCGGCCTGATCTTCGGGGTGTTCTTCCTGGTGTCGCGCCGAGCCCAGGGCCAGATGAACGGCGTGATGTCCATCGGTCGCTCCAAGGCCAAGGTGTACACCACAGAACGGCCCAAGACGACCTTCAGCGACGTGGCCGGCTACGAGGGCGTCAAGATGGAGATCCGAGAGGTCGTCGACTTCCTCAGGTCGTCGAACCGCTTCAAGGAGATCGGGGCCAAGATCCCCAAGGGCGTGCTCCTCGTCGGCCCGCCCGGGACCGGCAAGACCCTCCTGGCCCGGGCCGTCGCAGGTGAGGCGGGGGTGCCGTTCCTATCGGTGACCGGGTCGGACTTCATGGAGATGTTCGTCGGGGTGGGCGCGTCGCGGGTCCGGGACCTGTTCCAGACGGCCCGCAAGCAGGCCCCGGCCATCATCTTCATTGACGAGATCGATTCCATCGGCCGCAAGCGCGGTGCCGGCCTCGGCGGCGGGCATGACGAGCGGGAGCAGACCCTCAACCAGATGCTGGCCGAGATGGACGGTTTCGAGGCCACCGAGGGCGTCGTGATGATGGCGGCCACCAACCGTCCTGACATCTTGGACCCGGCCCTGCTGCGGCCCGGTCGCTTCGACCGTCAGGTTGTGGTCCCCCTCCCCGACCTCGAGGAGCGTCTGCCCATTCTGGGCGTCCACGCCAAGAACAAGCGGATGGCGCCCGACGTGGACCTCTCCGTCGTCGCCCGTGGCACGCCCGGCATGAGCGGAGCCGACCTGGCCAACCTGGTCAACGAGGCCGCCCTCCACGCCGTGCGCCGAGGGGCCCTGTCCATCGAGATGATCGACTTCGAAGCGGCGCGCGACCGCGTGCTCATGGGCCAGCGCAGAGAGTCGACGGTCCTGTCGGACAAGGAAAAGGAGGCCACCGCCTTCCACGAGGGCGGTCATGCCGTCCTGGCCTACGTCCTGCCCGACGCCGATCCCGTCCACAAGGTCACCATCCTGCCGACCGGCATGGCTCTGGGGGTCACCCAGCAGTTGCCCATCGAGGAGCGCCACACCTACTGGCGTGAGTACATCGAGGACGCCGTGTGCGTGATGATGGGCGGTCGGTGCGCTGAGGCCCTGGTCCTCTCCAGCCTGTCCAGTGGCGCGTCCAACGACCTTCAGCGGGCCACCGAGCTGGCCCGCAAGATGGTCAAGGAGTTCGGCATGAGTGACCGGGTGGGGCCGATGGCGTGGGGAGAGAGCAACGAGGTGTTCCTCGGTGATGACCTCATGCACAGCGGGCGGCAGTACAGCGATGTCACCTCCCGGGTCATCGACGAGGAGGTCGAGCGCATCCTCCGTGAGCAGGAGGCTCGGGCCAACCGCCTGCTCATCGAGCACCGCCGGGGGCTGACGGCCGTGGCCGGTGCCCTGCTGGAGAAGGAGACGATCGGCGGTGCCGAGGTTGGCAGGCTGATCGACGAGGCGTTCGGGAGGCCCATCCACGACGGCGCGCCCCTGGTGCCCACCTTCGGGCAGGCCGCGCCCAACGGGCGTCCGGACCCCGAGGCCACACCCGCCGTCCCGGCTCCCGGTCCTGCAGGCGTGCCCTCCGGCTCGTGGCAGCGCCAGCGGCCGCCGTCCTGACCCCTCCCAGCCTGAACGTCGCAGCCTGAACGTCCCAGCCTGAACGTCGCAGCCTGAACGTCGCAGCCTGAATGAACTGCGTGTTCACAGCCCGAGCGGCACCCCGGCGCTCAGGTCGTAGCCCGTCTGCTTGGCCGCGCCGTAGAGGTCCCGTTCGATGAAGAGGGCGGCGGAGGCCTGCACGATCAAGGCGGCGTCGAGGTTGGCGGCGTGGTCGTTGATCCGAATGTCCGCTCGAGCGCCCGGCCCGACCGTGACGGCCTGCAACCCTGAGATCGGCATGGGCGTTCCGCCGGCCAGGGCAGCGACGGTCGCGCTGAGCGGGCGGTTGGCGGGGTTGAACAGGACCAGGTGCTCCTCAGTGGTGGAGTTGGCGACGCCGCCGGGGAACATCCAGGCCCTCGACGCCAGGCGCTCACCGGGAAGGTCCCCCCGCCCGCTGCGTTGCGAGGGCGACGCGGCAGCCACCACCCGCTCGGCCACCACGGCAACGCCGTTGACGCTGCGGAGGACTGCGGAGTGCGTGACGCCGGCGGGCACTCGGGCCTCCTGGTCGGAGATCACCGCCGTCACCTCTTCTGGACCGAGGGTGAGGGTGAAAGGGGTGGCGCTGCCCTGATCGAGGTTGAGCGCCAGGCGGAGCTGGGCCGTGCCCGGACCGGGGTTGAAGATCACGTACTGCTCGTCGATCCCGTTCCCGGCCACCCCGTCGGGCCATGTCCATGACGTGGCCGCAGACGGCGAACCCAGGCTCAGGGTCACGCCTGGAACCGGGAACGCCGGGTCGATGGCGCCAGGAGGCGGACCGTTGGGCCCGATGACTGCTGCGCCGATGGGTACCTGGTTCACCACCTCGGTCTGCCAGGCCACCACCCGACCGGTCCGGGCGGTCACCACGGTGGCGATCCGGGCTCGCCGACGGAGGTGGCTGCCGAGGTCGACGCTGATCATGCCCGACGCCGGGACGACCAGCGCCTGGAACTCACCGGGAGCCTCGAGACCCTGGTCGGTGGTGAAGGACAGGTCGACCACGGATTCGGTCGGGTAGGGATTGAGCAGGGTGATCTCGTCGCTGGCATTGATGGCAGTGCGCCCGTTGGTGAAGTACCAGGTGCGCGAACCGGAGGTGGCACAGGGGCTCGACGACGTACCCAGAGGCCCCCTGACCTCCTGCTCCACCGCCGCCGCCCCCCCGTTGAGGGTCACGTTGGCCCCCACCCACTGCGGCGAACCGGGGAGGCTCTCGGGGACGGCCACCCGGCTCAACGGGGCGATGCTGATTGTCGACGTGGAACCGGGACCCTGATCGGCGACCAGGGCGACGGTGGCGGTCAGGGGCCGCGCCGTCGTGTTGGCCACGACCACCGATCCCGGCGCCGGACCGTTGGCATTGTCGGTGGCACCGGCGCAGAACCACGACGACGACAGCGCACCGAGGGGTGCGGCCACCGGCACCTGGGGCAGGACGGCACCGGCCGGGGTGGTGGACGGGGACGACCCGCTGCGGTCGGCAAGCCCGCCGGCAACGAGCAACCCGGCGATGGCGAAGATGATCGGTGCCCTCCGGACTCCCCCGATGAGCCCGGCTCGGGGAGGCTGGGCGCTGGTTCCGCCGGCTGTGCGACGCGCCGAACGCGTCGTCGGGCGCAGGGGATCAGTCATCGACCCACACCTCGTCGGCGTCGTAGTCCGATTCCCCCGACGACAAGCCCGAACGGGAGCCGGCGGCCCATGCGTCGACTCGCCGTGCCTGGCTGATGGGGACGAACCACTGCGGCTGCACGGCCTCGACGACCCGGCTGACCGCCCGTCGCCGGCGGTCGAGGATGACGATGGCCACGGCCAGGGCCCAGAGGGCGACCTCGATGAGCTGGGCCAGATGGTGGATGGAGGAGGCGTGGATCGGCGGCGGCGGTCCGGTCGACCTCCATGCCGCGTTCAGGTACACGGAGTACGACGTGTCCGGCGAAACAGGGAGGAGGTCGGTCTGCAGGCTGAAGCCGGCCAGCAGGGCGCGTGGGACCACCACCGGGACCCCTCCGGAGCCGGCCGGTCCCGTCTGGTTGGGGACGACGATGTAGCGGACCGACAGGGGGGCCAGGAGCTGACCGAGCGTGGTCGTCCGCCGCTCCGCGGACAGGCGCAGCGCATCGGAGAGGCGATGCGTGGATCCCACCTGGGCTGAGCCCCACAGGTAGGTCACATTCGGCGTCCCCCCGAACGACGTGGCGTAGGCGGTGCCAGGGCTCAGCTGGAGAGAGCCGAGTGGGAGGGCGCGTGGCGCGCCCACCCACAGCACCCGGTAGTTGCCCTGGTTCTCACCGGACAGGAACGAGAGGGCGGTGCTGGCATCGGAGGTGGGGACCTTCCAATGGCCGCCCCCGGTGGCGACGACCAGGGGGATGGCAGCGATGACCACGGCGGCGGCGGCCAGCCCCGAAGCCGCCTGACGCCACCCGAACCGGTACCCGGGAAGGTCGAGCTCGAAGGCCACGGCGCCGAGCGCCACGGCGCTGGCCAGGGCGGCCGCCGCCGGAGCCAGGACGACCTCGGGATCGGGGATGGGTACCCAGCCGCGCAGCCCAGCCCAGCCCAGCGCGAAGCAGGCCAGGGCCACCAGCCACAGGCGGGCGGCCCACGCCAGACGCCACGACCGACCGATGACCAGGGGCAGAGCGGCGGCGATGAGAAAGCCCCACCCCAACGGCCCGGCCCCGACCGGTCCGGTGTGGAAGCGCAGGATCTCCCCCAGGCCCACCTGGACCGAGTGCCCGGGAAAGACGCCGAAGGTGTCGGTGCCATTGCCGAGCACCCGCAGCGACCACGGGGCCAGCAGAACGAGAGCGATCAGGCTGCCGGCCACGGCGACGCCCACCAGTCGTACGGCGGCTGCCGGGGGCGACACCAGGAGGGACCCGGCGAAGAGGGCCAACCCTATGACCCCGACGACATAGAGCCAGGAGGGGGCGAACGCCGCCACCCCGGCGGTGAGCACACCGAGGCCGACCAGGCGTCCGACCAGGCGCGCCGTGACCGTCGGCGGGAAGGGGATGAGCGACGAGAGACGCCCGATCATGCCGATGGTCCAGGGCGCCGCGGCGTAGGCCAGCAGCCCGGCCCAACGACCGCCGGCCAGGGCGTTGAACGGCAGGGGCACGATGGCATAGACCACCATGGCCGCCACCCGTCCCCGCAGCGACCCCCACCAGCGTGCGGCCCGGTAGGCGCCAAGGGGCCCGATCACCAGAGGGGCCAGAACGACGACATGCTGCAGGTTGCCCACGGCGCCGAGGAAGACCGTGCCGGCCAGGCCCAGAAGGGCCAGGCCGGGGGCGGCGATCAGGGAGCCCCCGAGGCCTCCGCGAGAGGTGTTGGACCACCATGCGTGCCACCACCCCCCGGGACCGCCGGCGGTGGTGGGGAACTGCCCGATGGCGGGCAGATCGTGGCCGAAGAGAGACCGTGACCCGATGACCAGGACGACGAGGAGCGCCAAACCAAAGCCCAGCGGGAGGCGCCAGCTGCCGCGCCCGATCGATGACGTCACCGATGCGGCCGCCTCCGGCGACAGGTCCCGCCCGGATCCGCCGACCTGGTCGGCCGGGGTGAGGGCCATGGCGTCGGCCTCGTCGTCGCCGAGGGCGACGGGGATGCCGGGCAGGGGCCCATCGGAGAAGAACGAGCGGATGAACGCCCGCAGGCGGACGTTGCCGCGGGTCTGCAAGCGGACGAGGTCTCCGTCCCGGACCCGGCGGTGCCGCTGATTGGTCCGGCGGGTGGCCCGCAGATCGCCGGGTTTGCCGATCGCTCGCCAGGCCGCCCGGACAACGGCGCCGGACTCGCCGGCATGACCCCGCACCAGCGCCCAGAGGGACTCACCAGCCAGGTAGAGCACCAGCAGCGGCAGGGTGCGCAGCAGGCGAACCCGCCCGTAGCAGGTGAGCACCGTGCGCAGCCGGTGCTGCTCGGCCAGTTCGGCCGCCCGCCTCCGCTCGAGTGGGGAAGTCCAGCCACGCCGCCTGCCACGCTTCTCGATCTCCAGGTGGCGAACCCGCGCCCCGGGGGCGGCGATGACCCGGCCACCGGCCAGTTGGGCCCGCCAGCTCAGGTCGAGGTCCTCGCCGAACTGGGCGATGTCTGCGGCGAACCCTCCGATGCTGGCGAAGAGGTCGGCCCGCACCAGCGTGGCGCCCCCGGGGGCCACGAACACGTCCCTGACGGCGTCGTGCTGCTCCTGGTCGAGCTCCCCCGGATCGACCATCGGATGGACAATGCCCTGGCGGTCGGCACCGGCCCCGACGGCCAGCAGTCGCTCCGGGCGGTCCCACTCGACGACCTTGGGCGTGATGACCCCGGCGTTGGAGCGGAAAGCCTCCTCCACCATGATGGTGACGGCATTGCGGTCAAGGGCCACGTCGTCGTGGCAGAGGAGGAAGAACGACGCTCCCTCCACAACATCGAGCGCCTCGTTGGCGGCGACGCCGAAGTCGACCCGCTTGCTCAGGCGCTGCACGAAGGCGTTGGGCAGGGCGGCCGCTACGCGCGGGCTGGGGTCGACGGAGCTGCCCGAGTCGACGACGAGTACGGACAGGTTCGCGTAGTCCTGGCAGCCCAGGGCAGCGAGGGCCTCGTCGAACCAGGGCCCGGGATCGCAGGTGACGACGACCGCCACTACTGGCGGTGCCGTGGGGAGGGATGCCATCCGGGCGGGCGAGCCTAGCGGCCGGCGGTTCCACCGGCGGGTCATGGTGGGTATCGTGGGCGCCAGTCAGGCCGTGGAGGTCCTTCGCCCATGGCTTGCCAAGTGCTTGCAATTGTTATACAGTCTCTAGCAGTAGCAAGCACCGGGCTGGTCCCGGAGCCCCCATCATCTTGCACCCCAGGAGGAAACGATGCCCGACCTGATCCCTGACATCACGATCCCCGATAGTACGATCAGGGACATCAACAAGGCTTTCAAGGACTCCGCCTACGCCGCCGTCGGCTTCGGCGTTCTCAGCTTCCAGCGGGCCCAGGTCCGCCGTCGGGAGCTGACCGAGCAGCTTCAGGGCAGCAACGGCGTGGTCGGCGCCCAGGTGGCCGCTGCCCGCCAGCAGCTCGCCGAGCTGACCAGGCGAGTCGACCAGCAGGTTGCTCCCGTCCGCCGGCAGCTCGACGAGCGCTTCGACGAGCTCGAGGGTCGCCTCCCGGCCAGCACCCGCAACGTGTTCGCCACCATCCGTTCCGGCGCCCAGGCGCAGGAGTCCTACCTCCGCAACGTGGTCGGCCTCCACAACTGAGCCACGCCCGGCTCAGGCCGTCGGCGTCGTCGGCGCGGCCAACGAGGCGAGGACGTCGGCCAGGGTCTGGTCGAGAGCGATCTCCGGTTCCCATCCGGTGACCTCGCGCAGGCGGGCCGGATCCCCCCGAAGATCGGTGATGTCCACCGGGCGCAGGCGTGCAGGGTCGACGACGAAGCGCAGATCGACGCCGGCCAGAGCAGCCAACCGGCGTGCGACCTCGGCGATCTCGGTCGACTCCCCCCGGCACACGTTGTAGCTCTGCCCGGGCGTTCCCCGCTCGGCCAGCAGGCGGTAGGCCCGGACCACGTCGCGCACGTCGGTGAGGTCGCGCCGCACCGAGATGTCCCCGACGGCGATGAAGGAGGCTCCGCAACGCTCGCTGTCGACGATCTGGCGGGCCAGAGAGGGAACAACGAAGCCGGGCGCCTGACCGGGCCCCGTGTGGTTGAACGGTCGGGCGCAGAGGACCTCCAAGCCCCGGCTCCGCCATGCCTGCAGCCCGATGAGCTCGGCCGTGGCTTTGCTCAGGGCGTAAGGGCTGACCGGCGCCAGCACCCGGTCCTCCGGCAACGGCAGGTCCTCAGGCCCGACGACGCCGTAGATCTCGGCGGAGCCCACCAGGAGCACCCGGGGTGGGCGGCGGCACGCCAGCGCAGCCTCGGTCAGGTGCAGGGTCCCGGTGGCGTTGACGGCGAACGTAGCCAGAGGCTGTTCCCACGACTGCGCCACGCTGGCCTGGGCGGCCAGGTGGACCACCGCGTCGGGCTCCACCGCGACCACCGCCTCGCGCAGCGCAGCGGCGTCGGTCACGTCGATGGCGGCGTCGAGACCGACGACGTCATCGCCGATGTCGCCCAGGTGCGCCACCAGCCAGCGGCCGACGAAGCCATCGCTCCCCGTCACCAGCACGCGCACCCCCCGACCGTATCCGCCCGGGCAACCGCTCCGGGCGCCCGGAGCGGTTGAGCTCAGCTCGAGCCGGTCACCTCGCCATACACGGCGCGGGTGGCGGCCACACTGTTGGCCACCGCGAAGCGTGCGGCCCACGCCCGACCGGCGAGCGCGGCGGCCTGGCGTTGTCGGGGATCGGCCAGCAGGCCGTCCATCGCATCGGCCCAGGCCCCCACGTCGGTGGCGGCCACATAACGGGCCGCCGGGCCGCCCACCTCCCGGAGGACGGCGATGTCGGAGCAGACGACGGGGATGCCCTGAGTCATGGCCTCGAGGACCGGGTACCCGAAACCCTCGTGTCGACTCGGGAACCCGAGCAGCTCAGCACCGGCGTAGAGCGCCCAGAGATCGTCCTCGGCCAGGATCCCGAGCTGCACCAGGTCGTCGCCCAGGGCGGCACGGTCGGCGGGATCGATGAGATCGTCGCTCAGCCAACCGGGGTAACCCGCCAGGACGAGGCGGGGCCGGCCGGGGACGCCATTGCCCAACCGCCGAGCCAGCACCGCCACCGCCGCCACCAGCGTCCGCACATTCTTGCGCGGCTCGAGGCTCCCCACCCACAGCACGTAGGGGCGATCCGCCACCCCGAGGCGCGCCCGGGCGGCGGCGGCGGCCGCCGGGTCGATCGTCACCGGATCGACGCCGTTTGCCACCACCCGGATCCGCTCGGAGCCGATGGCACTGTGATCGACGATCTCCGCAGCCGCAGTCTGGCTCACGGTGATCACCAGATCGGCCCGGCGGGCGGCGGCGGCCAGCCCCAGCCGATGAAAGTGCAGGCCTCGGCGGGTGAAGGCTTCGGGGAACAACGCCGACGCTGCGTCATGGACGGTGACCACCAACGGCGTCGCCCGCCGCGGCGGCACAGTGACCGACGGCGCATGGATCACGTCCACATCGCCGACGGCCAGCGGCGGCCGCCCGAAGCGGTGCCAGGCCTCATAGAGGACGGGGCGGGGCAGGCCCAGGATCGTCGCCGGGGGGCCGGGGACGCCGAAGCGGGCCATGGCCGCCGAGACCTCGGCTCGGCTGTGGCGAGCGGTGAAGGCCACCACCTCGTCGCCCCCGTTCGCCGGCAGTAGAGTGGCCAACTGTGCGGTGTACCGGCCGACGCCCCCCGGTGAGCGGTACAGGAGCTGTTCCACGTTGAGTGCAACCCGCACCAAGCGTCTCCTCACGGTCCAGGTGGTCAGGGACGGCGGCGGCTCCGAGACGGCACTGATCCGGATGATCCGCCAGCTCGTGGCCGGCGGCTGGCAGTGCCATGTGGCCATCTCGGGGCCGGCCCGCCTGGCCGCCGAGTATGCCGCCGCCGGCGCAGTCCTGCACATCGTGGCCCTGGAGCGCATCACCACCTCAGGCCCCTCCAGCCGGTGGTTGCGCTTCGTTTCCCGGTGGCCGGTCTCGGTGTGGCGCCTGGCGGCGCTGGCCCGCCGGCTCGACGTGGACGTGATCCACACCAACGCCCTCCATTCCCTCTACGGATGGGCCGTCGCCCTGGTCGTCCGCCGCCCGCATGTGTGGCACGCCCGGGAGATCGTGGTGCAGTCGAGCGTGGCACTGCGGGTGGAGCGGTGGCTGGCCCGCCGCTTCGCCACCGTGGTGATCGCCATCTCGGCCGCCGTCGCCGCCCAGCTGGACCCCGCCAACGTGGTCGAGGTCACCGACGAGCCCGACCCCCACGAGTTCGCCCCCGGCCTGGCCGGCCACTTCCGCCTCCGGGAGGGTATCGCCGACGCTGCTCCCCTGGTGGGGGCGGCGACCCGCATCGACACCTGGAAGGGAGTCGACGTCCTCCTCAACGCCGTCCCCCTCCTCCGCCGGGCCCGACCGGACATCGAGGTGGTGGTGGCCGGTGGTCCGGTGGTCGGCAAGGAGGTGTACGCCGAGAAGTTGGGGCGACGGGCAAGGGCGCTCGGCGTTCGCTGGCTGGGGGCACGCGGGGACGTTCCTGAGCTGCTGGCCGACCTCGACGTCTTCGTTCAGGCCTCCACCGAGCCCGAGCCGTTCGGCCTGGGCCTGGTCGAGGCGCTGACCTCGGGGACCCCGGTGGTGGCCACGGCTGCCGGCG
>JALYZO010000203.1 GCA_030945745.1 Actinomycetota bacterium | reverse complement strand
TGACGCCATGAGCGAACTGGCCATCATCATGCTCAGCCTGTTCGCCCAGATGGAACGCACCTACGCCCTGGAGCGAGCAGCCCACGCCCGAGCCGTCCGCGAGGAGCGAGGACAGCGCAGCGGCCGCAAAGTGGCGCCCAACACTGCACAGCACCTCGAGTGGGCCCGACACCTCCGCGACGTCGACCGGCTCACCATGGCCGAGATCACCGCCAAGACCGGCATCCCACGCACCTCGCTCTACCGACACTTCCGCCGGACGGACGACGCCCCCTGAAATGGCTGTCAAGGACCGCCTCTCCCCGACAACCCTCGTAGAGTGCCGCTGTCACGGGTTACCATCCTTTCAGTGCCTTGAGGCCCCCGCTCGTCCCCCAACAGGCGGGGGCCTCGGCGCAATTTCAGGTGGTGCAGACGTGGACAGCGATGCCGAGTTCTTCGGCCGCGTGTTGGAGGAGTCGCCCGACGTTGGCGGGAACGCCGAACCACAGTTGGCGGCCATAGGCGAGACCGGCGGCGAGGGTCTCGGCGATGAGCAGCCCGGTGCCGCCGAAGCGGGCGGCGACCGCTGCGGCTTCATCCAGCAGGGGTCGGGGGTCGAGGACTGTGAGGACCTCGGGGTGGGGCCAGCGGACGACCTCGAGGTCGCCTTCGGGGAGCCCGGACAGCAGCTGGGAGAGCTGGCCGGCGCTGCGATCGTGTACCCGTTGGAGGAGACGCCAGTGCCGGCTGGCGGGCAGTCCCAGCTCGTCGTCGGGCAGCGCCTCGGGCCAGTCCCCGCCCAGGACGCGCACCGCGAGGTACTCGTCGATGACGATCACGGCTGTGCATCTTCCGAGATCAGTGGTCGGGCTGAGGGTCTTCGCCGAGGAGGGGGTCAGCGGCGCAGGCCTGGTCGAGGGCGGCTTGGAACTCGCCGCCGAGGTCGCCGGTGGTCATACGGCGGAACAGCTCCCGGCCGGCGCGTGACAGGCGGGGGTCGCCGGCCCGGCGTCGTCGCCGGCGCTCTTCGAGCAGATCCTCACCGCTACGCACGCCTTCATCATGCCAGAGCCAGGCGGACTGGATCGATCCGTTCTCGGGTGGCTCTTGCCGACCGGGCGGGCGGGAGAGACCGGGACCGACCAGCCCCCGGCTGGACCGAACGGCGCTTCCACCTCACCGGTGCCCTGGCCGCCATCGCCGCCAGCGTCATCGAACGAGGCTGGCTCGTCCGCGCCGGCCGCCGGCACCTCCAGCTGAGCACCGCCGACACCGAACAGCTATGCCGCCAAGTCTGGATGCTCACACCGTCGCAATGAGGGGATCATCCCCCCCCTTCCGGGCATCCGACCGCCCCTGATCCAAGCGGCCGGTGATGGGCTCGGCCCGACTACCGCTACTTTTCGTTCCGATCCTGGTCGGAGGCCTGCTCTCATTGAACATGAGACACCTCGGTGAGCGTCGAACTGATAATCCAGCACCGTCCTTGGACCGCACAACTCACGGTCAGCAAACCCCGCAACACCCCAGGTCACGCTCAGAAGTCCCGTCTACCGGGACAGAATAATGGCTGGAGGGCCGCAGATAGCTCGGACTACAACGGAGTGAAGCGATCAAGGCACGGGAGGCAGCCCAGGCGGCGCAGGCGAAAACCGAGGCTGCTGAGACCGGCCCTCGAATCCGGCCCCCGAGACCGGTAGGGCGCGACCGCCTGGACCGCCTTACCCAGTACCAGCCGCCCGGAAGAACCTAGACGTCCAGCGGCTACCGCAGCTCCAGACACCTGGGGATCGGTAACGAGCCCACAAGCCCTCCTATGGGGACCCCAGTAGCTGTCCCACCGCCTCGTCAAGATCAGCGGCAACGCCCTCATCAGTGAGTGTGGTCCGGATGCGGCGGCGTAGAGCCTGGAACGATGTGCCGGCGGGCAGCTCCACCGCTGCGGCCACCGCCTCGGCCCGCTCAGCGAGGCCGACAAGTAACCGGTGCAGTTCGATGTCCGCGTCGAAGGGCTGGGGTTGAGAGCTGGAACACGTACTTGTCGAAATGTCGGGGGTTGTGCTCCCCCCTCGCTTGGAGGGGGCGCAGAAGGCGGGTGAACTGGTCGCTGTTGAACACCGCGGTCAGGTATCGGGCCTCGTCGGGCCCGGCAACACTGGCCCAGTAGAGGGCATGCTCGACCACCGCCCGTTGGTCGGTTCCAGCAGTACTATCGAGGTCCTGTGAGCACCGTGCCGACGCCAGCCGAGCTGGACCTCCGGGTCCGCCGCCTCGAGAACGAGACGGGTTCCATCTACGAGATCCTCGAGCAGATGCAGATGACCAACGAGGCTCGCTTCGACGGGATCGACGGTCGCTTCGACGGGATCGACGGTCGCTTCGACGGGATCGACGGTCGACTCGATGCTCAAGGCGCGCAGCTAAGTGAGATCCTGGAGCTTCTCAGACGCTCCGGGTCCCAATAGCCCCCCGGCCCGCCCGGATCAACCGAGGAACTTACCGTTTATCGGCCTGGTGGGCAAGCTTCGACCGTTTGACCCGCCGTCCCTGCCACCAGTAGTGCCAGGTGGCCACCACGGCGCCAGCGGCGAGCACGGTCACTCCGGTGGTCTTGATCTGTTGATAGCTGTGCCGTTTCTGGCCCGCAGCGCCAGGGAGTTGGCTCGAAGGCGACCGCTTCAGTAGTTACGTCGGAGCTTTGGTCGTGCCGTGCTCACCCTCATCTTCTCGCCCAAAGCCCGACTTTCGGGATGGGCAATCACCCATGAGCCCACGGTTCAGGGGCTTAGATGGCCGCACACAGAGGGCCTATTTTTGGGCTCTTGTGACACATCCGTGGGTACCGGCGGATCGCTGAGCAGACCATCCGCGAAGACACGCCGCTCCCCGCCTACGTTTTCCGGCTGTTCAAGGTCGGAGACCGAAGCGAGGAAGCGGCGTAGCGATCCGAGAACCTGTCCGGTGCGGCGTCGGTCAACGGCACGTCCCGCCATTCTGATCGCTTCGTCGACACCCGCTTGACGCCAACGCCCGGCCCGCCGTCGGTGATGGCCCAGGCGACGTTGATCTCCTCATTGGCAGCGTCACCACCACGGCCGCCATGTCCGCAAGTTCGGGATCCTGGTTCCTGACATGGGTCAGCAGCACCGCGCAACGGCGAACCCAGTCTGGACCTGCACCCGCAAGACGATGGTCTTCGGAGCAAGATGCACGTTGTCCTCGACACCCAGCGACCGCTCCCCACGGCCTTAGGCCGGGACTCATCCGAACGCTGAGAGCGCGTCATCGGGACGAATTCTACCTGGCTCCTTGAGCCGTGCTAGTGCACTTTGGTAGCCCTTGGGATCCTTCGTGGAGCGGACGACGGGATTCGAACCCGCGACCCTCACCTTGGCAAGGTGATGCTCTACCAGCTGAGCCACGTCCGCAAGCGGTGCCAAACCCTAGCAGGCCGTCCCTGCCGTCACTGGCCCCTAACCCGTGGCGACGACGGGCACGACACACTCCACATGAGGGTAGCGAACCCCAGGGTAGGGCAGGGCCAGGCCCGTCTCCCCGCTCGGACAGCCACGGGCGCCGGGAGTGCCGGGCAGCACCCTGACCACCCTGACGCTGGCCCCCGGCGCCCCGCAGGCCACAGCGGTCGCCGAGTACCGGGGATGGCCCGCGGCGATCCCGTTCTGCTTGAGGCACTGACCTTCCAGTTTGGCGGCGGCCTTAGCCTCGGCGGCGTCCTGGCCGCCGGAGCCCTTCGTGGCCTGGACCAGGGCGAGCACCAGGACGAAGGCGATGAGGGCGACGGGCGCCCACCGGTAGGGGCTGCGCCACGACGCCCGGGCGGCCCTGTTGGTAGCGGGGCCACCGCCGCCACCGGTCGGCCCCCAACCGGGCGGGGGGGGCGGGGCGTCGGACCCGGGGCGCCACCGGACCCACTGGTTGAGGTCCTCGTTCCACCACCGGATCACCCCGGTCGGGGCCCGATGCCACCGCACGTCTCTGTGCCTGACCGACTCGCCCGGGGCACTGGCCTGGCGGGTGTCAGCCGCGGGGGTCGCCCCGGTGC
>JALYZO010000196.1 GCA_030945745.1 Actinomycetota bacterium | reverse complement strand
GGAACAGCACGAACCGGCTCAGGTCGCGGGCGCCGCCCTCAAGACTGCGCCCGCTCCGGCCGCACCAGCCCAAGAACGCGGCCAGCTCGCCGGCGTACATCCGCGAGGTCGACTCCGCTCTGTCGCGACCGAAGCGGTGGTCGAAGAGGAAGCGGTCGGCCTCCGCCACCTTGGCGTAGCCGTCGTCGACGACTGTCCAGTAGGCCCGACCGTCGGGCAGCACGATCCGGAAGGCCCGGCAGAGCGGGTCGATCGGCGCACGGTCGTCGGGACACCCGGACACGTCGGCGACGGTATGACGACGAAGTGGCTCTCACGTGGACGGCAGACCGTCCATCGGGACACTCGGGGACACCCAGCGGTCTGCTGAAAACGCACATGATGAACGCCGCCCGCAGCATGTGCGGGTGGACGGCGCCGATGCTGGCCCCCTTGGCGATGGAGCGCACCCAGCGGTGGGCGGTCCGCCGATCCAGGCGGCTGCCGTCGTGGCGGAGCAGGATCGGACCCGACGTCCGCTCGCCGATGGCCAGGTCGATGGTCCGGGCGGTACGGGGCACCAGCGGGATCACGGCCGGCTTGTTGCCCTTGCCGACGATGCGCAGGGTGCGATGTCCCCGCTCGAAGCCAAGGTTCTCGATGTCGGCCGAGCACGCCTCGCTGACCCGCAGACCGTTCAGGCCCAGAAGCACGGCCAGGGCGGCGTGGGCGGGGTCGACCCGCTCGGCGGCGAACAGGAACCCACCGAGCTCGGCACGGTCGAGGCCTCGGGCGTCGGTGGGATGGACCTTGGGCCGGCGGACGTACTGGGCCGGGTTGGAGGCGATCCGACCGTCGATGTGGGCGAACCGGTAGAACCCGCACACGGTGGACAGCCGGCGGTCGATGTGGCGGCGGCCAGGCCGCGGGCCTCCATGGCCCGCACGTACAGCTCGATCTGCGGTCTGGTGGCCTTGAGGATGTCGAGGCCGTCATCGGCCGCCCACTGGAAGAATGCCCGCAGGTCGTAGCGGTACGCGTCCAGCGTCCGCCCCTGGTAGCGGGCCAGGAAGGCCGCCGCGGCCAGTTCGGCCTCATCGACGGGGTCGTCCCCCTCGGCGGCGCGCTTGATCTCGGACATCGGCATCAATTCGGTCATTGGAACCTCCCGGAGTCGGTGAGGAGTCCAGCGAACAGCGCGTCCGGCGGTTATGCCATGTTCCCGGGCCGGCGGTCAGGGACGCGATGAGCTCGTCGTACTGGCGTCGTTCGGGGACACCGGCGAGCGAGACCTCACCCGCTCCGGCGATCGAGCCGGTAGTGGAACCGGAGTACGGGTACCCGCCCCAAGTTCAGAGCGTGGTCCGCACGCAAGATTCGCTCGTCATCGACCCACACGACGAAGTGCTCGGCGAGCGGTATCCGCCGCACCCACGCCGAGTCACCGCCTTTCCTGGCAACGATCAGATAGGCGCCGTTGTCGCCAAATGTGCCGAGGGGCGAGGTCAGGACCAGCGCGCCGTCGTCTCGCACCTCCGTGCGGAGGAATACCGCGATGCTGCCGTTGGGGAGCGGAAACATGACGCGGATGCTCGGCCGGCCGGTGTTTGGCAGCTGGGCCAGGCCGTACCAGCCGCTGTAGACGATCTGGCCGCTCGATCGCAACCGGCGGATCCAGGCTGCGCCGAGCTGCGACCCATCGGGAGCCGTGACGGCCAGCACCCGACTGTCCATGCCGAGCGCCACGTCTAACGGCCGCAACGGAAGGCTGAGCTGCTGCAGGCGATCGGCGAACAGCGCCGACAGCAGCCAGCCGAACGGCCATGCCACCGGGCCCCACTGCGACCACGCCTCGAGGCGCCACTGGGCCGTCCGCTCGTAGAAGTCGATGATCGGCGCTGCGAGGCCAGCCGGGTCGAACCCCGGTCCGCGCAGCCGGTCGAAGTCGTCGAGCAGACCGCCGCCTTCGGTTACGGTGCCGCCAAGCCGCGCCGCCTCGGCCGGGAGCCACGCGTCGGCCACGATCTCGCTCCCGCCACTGGGCCCGAGCAGCCATGGGTGGGTGTTGAGGTCGACGGCGGTGCCAGTCGTTCGAACCCATGCCTGGGTCGAGCGGTCGATAAGGCGCCCTCGTCCGTCGATGGACTAATCATGACGGTTCGGAAGGCAACGACGCAGGACGAGGCGCCGGCAGGTCGGCCGTTCGCGCAGGGCGTGCGTTTCCTGCCGCCCGCCTCTTGGCGGTCAGGGTCATGCCGGCGGGTGTGAACTCCTCGTGGATAGGGCAGGCTCACCCCCTCCGATGGAGGGCACCGCACCTGTGCGGTCGCGAGCGCCACTCATCAGGCGGCATGCTCGGGCTCGTGGAAGTCCGTTCGGCGGATGCGAGCGATGGGCCTCGTCTGTGGGCGCTCAACAGTCTCCCGAACGTGGGCGCGACCGGGGATCCCGACCTGCCCCCGCATCTGCCGCTTCCCACCGGCCCGCCCCGGGCGTTCCCCGACCTCGCTGATGTACACACCTCCTTCGTCCGC
Organism: Actinomycetota bacterium; assembly: GCA_030945745.1. Taxonomy (GTDB): domain Bacteria; phylum Actinomycetota; class Acidimicrobiia; order Acidimicrobiales; family Palsa-688; genus JALZAH01. The sequence goes on along the minus strand of JALYZO010000196.1, from coordinate 3,966 downwards.
CCAGGCGGCGCCTTCTTGGTCGTGGAACTCGAGGACCCCTTGTCGGCATGGGAGGCATCCGACCGAATACCCCTGAACAAGCCGAGGTGCTGCGTGTGCGTGTTCATCCTGCGACCCGGCGTCGGGGGATCGGTCGGGCATTGATGGGTGCCTTGGAGACGCGCGCCCGTAGCCTGGGATTCGTCGAACTCCACCTCGACACCGCCCCCAACGAGCCCGAGGCCGTTGCGTAGGGACCGCAGCCCGGCCGAGATCCATCGCGTGTCTTGGGGTGGGTTCGAACGGGTTGTCGGCTCTTCTGGCGGCGAGCAGTACCGACCCGTCAATCACGTGGTTGCTATCCGGCGTGGTGGGCGAGCCTGACTGACCCGGAGCGCTCGTTGATAGGGGCGTCTCCGACCAACGTACCCCCACCGGCGAACCGGGATCGCCCCTGATCGCTCCGATAGTCGACAAGGACCTACCCAACGCCGCCCCCGTCACCGCGCCGGTGCTAAACCCCACCGCAGGCAGCGAAGGAACAGCCGAGTGCGGTCCGAAGCCCGGTCGGCAACGATGAGCAGGAGCGCGGCGCTCACGCCGAGCACGAGGAACAGGCCGACATACCCGAGGGAGGATCACGGCAGAGCTGGTTGCCCGGCGCGATTTGGGGCGTGGGACCCCTGACGTAAGGCCGATAGCGCCGGCAGGGGCCGCCAGGACGTTTCGAGGCCCCCCATCAGGAAGGCACTGTCGGGCACGGCCGTTCCGGCGGCGAAGCGATCCCGGCTGTCGAAGAAGCTGGACCGCACCTCGTCCAGATGCAGCGGCTCGATCGCCCATCCCTGGGCGGTCAGAGCCACGCCGTCGAAGACACCGGCCGTTGGCGTGGCGGCATAGCCCACCGGCGCGCACCGGAAGAACTCCGACGCCTGCTCGACGCTGCCGAACACCGACCCGGCCTTGACGGTGGCTGTCCGGTGGGCGGCCACGAGAATCTGGACCTCGCCGTCGTGGCTGGACACTTGGACCCGGTAGACGCCCTCTGCCTCCTCGACCTGGAACCGAGCCCGGTGCTGCCAGCCGGGGAACACCCGGCCACCGAGGAGGCTGCCCAGGCGCGATGAGGTGTCCCGCCGAGGAATGAACACCCCGGTGACCGGCCCGTCGGCGGTGTCCCACTCGACCGCGACACGGTGCGCCGCATTCTCGGTGGTGAGACCCATCGCTGGGGGTAGGCCGGCTGGGCGGATGCCGCCCAGGCGGATGAGGCAGATGCCGGCGACGGCGAAGTCGCCGACCAGCGCAGGGCGGAAGGGCTCCGGAAGGATGGCGGCCAGGGCATCGGGATCCACCCGGTAGTTGACCAGGATGCGGCGCTGGATGGTGGCGCTGATCGTCGGAGCCCTCACGAGGTGCTCGCCTGGCGACGGTCCCGGCGCGTCCTGAGCACCACCTGCTCCGGGCACACTGCGGAGAGGAACCCTCCGACGCAGTTGGCCAGGCGGTCCTCGACCAGGGCGTAGTAGATCCGGTTGGAGTCCCGGCGCTCGGTGACCAGGCCGGCTGCCTTGAGGATCGACAGGTGCCGGGAGATCGATGGCCCGCTGATGGTGAACCGGGAGGCGATGCCACCCGCGGTCAGCTCGCCGTCGCGGAGGTCCTGGAGGATCTGCCGGCGGGTGGGGTCGGCCAGGGCCCTGAACACGCCGGCACTTTCGTCTGTCATGTAGCTAGTTAGCCATATTGCTATGCTATTGGCAAGTCCCGTCGGGGAGGGAAGGGAGGCCGTGGTGAAGATCGTCCTGGCAGGAGGCTCCGGGTCCCTCGGCCGACGTCTGGCTGCAGACCTTTCACCACGGGGCCACGAGGTGGTCATCCTCACGCGGTCGCCGCAGTCGTCCTCCCCGCACCGCCAGGTCCTCTGGGACGGGGCCACGGCCGGGCCGTGGGCGCCAGAGCTGGAAGGGGCGGCCATCATCAACCTGGCGGGGGCGCTGGTCGACCGACGGCCGACCGCGGCCAACATCGAGTTGCTGACGCGCTCGCGGGTCGAGCCCATCAGGGCGCTGGCAGCCGCCGCAGGAACCCTCACGACGCCTCCGACGGTGTGGATCCAGGCCAGCACCCTGGCCATCTACGGCGACGGTGGGGAGGCAGTCCTGGACGAGTCGTCTTCACCGGCGGACGGTCCTGCGCAGATGGCCGGTGTGGCCCGCGCCTGGGAGGCCGCCGCCGCAGTTGTCTCCACCGGCCGACAGGTCGTCATGCGCACGGGCATCGTCCTCGACCGTGGCACACCGGCGATGGACCGCCTGACCGGGCTCGCCCGCTGGGGCCTCGGGGGCCGTATCGCCGACGGGCGCCAGTGGGTGAGCTGGATTCACATCAACGATTTCCTGGCCGTTGTCCGCCGGGCGCTCGATGACGACGGCCTCAGCGGTGTCGTCCATGTCACGAGCCCCAACCCCGTCCGCAACGCCGAGCTCATGGCCATCCTCAGGAAGAAGCTGCACCGGCCGGCGGCCCTACCGACGCCGGCAGTCCTGGTCCACCTGGGCGCCCGCATCCTGCGCACTGATCCCGCCCTCGCCCTGACCGGTCGGCGGTGCGTGCCCGCCCGTCTGCTGGAGGCAGACTTCAGCTTCATCTACCCAAGGCTGGATGAGGCTGTGGAGGACCTCATCTCCGACCGCTCGTAGGTGCTGCGAACGGCTGGAGTACCGGGCATCCAGGTCGATGGCCAACGAGCGCCGTGACGTTCCGGTCCCGCTGGATTGCCACCCGTTACCGGCGATCAGGGGCAGGTCCACGCGCCATCACCGGCCGCGATTATGGGATGGCCTTCGCGCCGGCCGCCGACCGAGGAGGACGTGCTTCAACGGCACGTTGCGCGAGGGACGGTGGCGCTTCTGCCGGCGGGTTATGGGCGGGGTCGAGGCCGAACGACCATTCGAAGACCCGCACAGCGAGACGTATCCAGCCCTACGCCCTGACCGGCACATGAGGGCTAGGCCATCGGCCCCCGGCCAAGCCGGTTGTGGGACGCGCGTTAGGGGGCACCCTCGCGCGCTATCGCTCGGTTCGCGCTTGCACGGCAGTGACCGGGATCCGGCGTTCCCGCTCGGTCCTCCGAACGCCGGGCGGGGCCGTTACGTCTACCCTTGCTGCGGAGGGAGTAGACCGAGTGCGGCGCTACGTCAGCTCTTGCAGCCAGGTAGTAGCGGTAGGAGGACATGTCCAGCGAGACAGCCCAGACAGGATGGGTGAGTGAATAACGCTGACGATGTGGCGCGCACCCTCCGGTTGTTCGTCGAGGGTCGCAACCCCAACGTAGGAGATCAGCTCGTGGGGATGTTGTTCCACCTGGTACCGGCGGTTGCAATGCGATTTCACGATCGCGGAGTGGCTAATGATCTCATTGACCAGACAGCACACGCTGCACTGCGTGAGGCCGTGTTCGCTACCGAGTCGGACAACTCGACGGTCCTAAAGAGCGCCATCCGTCGCACGATCGTACGGCGAATAAGAGCTTGCTTTTCCAAGGAAGGGTTCAGAGTACGCATGTCACCAAGCAGTAGATTGGTGGATCCACCCTTCTAAACCGTGCGGTGCGGGGTGTTCCCGACTCGCGCCCCCGTCAGGTTCGTGGCGGATAGCTGCCCGGTGGTTGCGGGGCATGCTCGACAGCGAAACTCGACCCCCCGCCGTGCATGCGCCCGGGTCACCGACGGCGTTGTGGCCTGGGAGATGCCGTCGTATCTCTGAAGCGGCATCGGCATTGCGGGGAGGCCGTGTGCGCGTGTTCTCTGAAGCCACCTCGGGTGGGGTTGACAACCAAAGCTTCCTGCACCGAGCTCGCCGTACGATCGATAGAGTCGCAGCCCGTGGCTACGCATTACGACGTGCTCGGTGTCTCCTCAGAGGCGAGCGATGAGGACGTCCGGTACGCCTTCGAAGAGGTCGCAGCGACGCTCGATCCCAACC
>JALYZO010000130.1 GCA_030945745.1 Actinomycetota bacterium | reverse complement strand
CGTTAGGGCACGGGACCGTCGGGTTGGCGTACGGGCTGGTCAGAGGCAATTTCCGGGTCTCGGGAACCCGGATGCCTTGACCAGGGTCGGCGGCTAGCGCCGGGTCCACGAAGGCTTCGCTTGTTGGTGGAAGCGCCAATCTGGTGTTCGGCCCGCCCCACGACCGCGTTAGGTGGAACCCCGGCCCCGATCTGGTTCCTCTAGTCACTATTAGGAGCAGCAAAAGGGGGCCGTCCGGGCGACCCCGTCGAGCGACGCGGGCTCACCGACCGAGGCGACATGGACGATCGGTCCGACCGGTAACCGGCGCCCAGCCGTCCGCAAGGGGGATCCGTATCCGATCCGCTGAACGGAAGGGCCCGATGACGGTCCTGGCGTACGCGGCTCACGGACCCCCGCCTCCCCGCCGCCCGCTTCCAGCTCTGCCCAGATGATCTGGACCGCACGCCGGAGCATCCGCTGTTCGCCACCCGACAGGCCCTTGTTCCGTCGGCGAATGAGAAGCTCGCTGACAACCAAACCAACCTCGGCTACGTCCCCGCTCTTTATCCGGGCAACGTTGCGCTTGTAGCGCTGAGACCAGGTCTGCGGCGGTGCTCCCCTCATCCATCCAGGGTCTCACGAAGGCTGGTGCCGACGCCGCTCGGGTGATTTCATCCCTCGGTCGGTCGTCGGCAGCGGCGCCGAATGACGATCGCTCAGCGGGCACCCGGGGAGCGGTTGGGTGCCCATAGTTGGTCGGCGTCGCCGGCGGCGAGGCGACCTCGGTAGACGTCGATCTTGTGGTCGATAGCCTTGAGGTTCTCTTGGACCTCGGCGAGGTTGGCGATCACGACCGCTCGGTGGGCCTCGAGGAGAGCAAGCCGTTCGTTCTCGTTGCCAGGCCCTACGGAGACGAGTTTGGGTAGCGTGCGTCGGGGTAATCGAAGTTCGGACGAAGGAGCCATCCATGACGACGAGTTCAAGCCTGCAGTCGACGGGTCGCTGGGGGCTGCGGTACTCCCTGGCGACCAACCTCGTGTGGATCGGTGCTTTGAAGTTCCAAAGCTACGAGGTGGACAACATCGATCCGTTGGTCTCCTCAAGCCCACCCTTCGCCCCGCTGCGCGCGCGGATGAGCAAGCAGACACTGGCGCGGCTCATCGGCGTCACAGAGATCCTGCTCGGCTCACTGATAGCCGCCAAGCCGCTGGCTCCACGCGCCTCGGCGGTCGCCAGCATGGGTGCCGCGGGGATGTTCGTCACCACACTCAGTTTCATGACCACCACACCGGGAGTCGCCCAAGAGTCGCGCGACGCTTCCAAGCTCTCCATGGTCGGCCAGTTCCTCCTCAAGGACAGCGTGCTCCTGGCAGCCTCTCTCGTCACGGCCGCAGACTCCCTGAACGCCGCCGAAAACCGCCGGGGTTGACGGCGACGAACTCGATGTCGATGGACACCTCACCGAGTCCGGGTTGGGCTTCGGGGACGTCGTCGATCTGGAGAGGATCTCCGAACTGATGCACGCCGCGCGACTTTCACGACACCTCAGTCCGGCCACTGGAACTGCGGCGCCTAGCGAACAGAGCGCAGGAGGACGCGGATCACGATGCCGCGGCCATACCGCGACACGCGACGGACCAAAAGGCTCTTCGTGTCCCGCCCGCAAACTCTCAGTGCTCGCGATGGGGCAAGCAGACACGACAAGCACCAGCGAGCAGCAGACGACCTTGACCGTCTCGCATGCCTTCCTTCTTCCCTGACGGATCCATGTCTATAGCACTACCGAGGTGAAGGGGCGAAATGTCACAGCTCTTACGTATCGATAACACCTTGGCGAAATACGTTTGTCGGTTTGGACCAACGGGGCGCACAATCAACCGGGATAATCGTGGGTTAACCACCGACGGCTGGTAGATTAGTTTCATGGCTTACCAATTCAGGTGACGAGATGCTGACCACTCCTGCAGGTGGCAGGGGAAAGCAGATAGCGAAGATGCATTGATGGTCAAGGTGGCGGATCACGTAAAGAAGAAGCACGCCGTCGACACGACGACTGGTACCATCGCCAACTATGTGAAACAAAAGGTCCGCGAGGTCTGAACCGGGGTCACTCGGTCAGCGGGCGTGGGAGGAAGACCTGGCCGTCCCGGCTGCTTGAGAGCGCCTTGCCGCCCGTTGTCGAGCAGGCGAGGTTGGACGGCGAGTGCCACCAGCACCTTGGTGGCCGCCAGCTGGTAGGCCAGCCACTCTTCGTGGTGATTACCCCACCCGTCCAAGATCGCTTATTGCCCCTAGCGGCCGGTATCACCCTCAAACGGCACGGCGCTAGCGCGACTTTGCGCCCAATTCACGCCCACGGCAGCTCCCATGGGGGGCGGGGCCAGTGCGTGTCCGGGCACGAGTTCGCGCAGGTCCGCCAAGCCGTCCCAGCATTGCGGCACGTTGACTACTTCACCTGCGCTTGGGCCGTCCTCCCAGTGTCGTCGTAGTTGGTGACAAGGCTGACAGCGATGAGCGCGATCCCGGTCGCAATGTAGAAGAACGACAGCGTCTTGTCCTTGTTGACGAAGCCAAGAATGAAAGGCGCGGCAATGAGGCTAGCCGCACCGACGTAGTCACCCGCCGAATGGACCTTGAACGGGATGACCTTGATCACCCCCAGGGGGTAGTCGGTCAGCACGCTCACGACGATGAGGACTATCCCGAGGGTGACGCCGGTGGCTACGGCCACATCGCTTCCGCCCACCACCAGGGCAAACGCGATCAACGCGAACGCGCTGGCGAAGTCGAGGACGCCGTGCATCTTCGCCGGCATCAGCTTCCAGAGGGACATGTTTCACTCCCGTTCCGGCAGAGGTTGGCGTCTGCCTGCTCACCGACCGGCGAGTGGGAATGGACGCGGCGGATCGACGACAGCGTAGCCGTTCCAGTCCACGCTCACGGTTCTATCGACCAGGGGATCCCAGCTTTGTCCAGCGCAGCCGCCAGCGGCCCGCTCGGTCCCACCGGGCCGGGCCCGGACCTGGACCGCCACGTACACCTGGTGTTCGACCGCTTGGGTCTCGACGTTGGCCACCAACGCCCGGTAACCGGGCCGGGCGCCGGGCGGGAGCGGTCCGGGCTGGGCCGGGGAGGAGCGTTCCACCCACTGCACCCGGGTGACCCGGCTGCGTTCCAACGCCAAACCGGGCCCAGTGCTCGGGTCGGCGTCACCAGCCGCAAAGTACTGTGCTCGGACTGGCCCTTGGCCTGTGTCCAGCGGGGGCCCGGCCCTCGAGCACGGCCAGGGGTTTTGTCCCGGACCCAGGTCTCTGCGGCGGGATCGCCCTCGGGGTAGAAGTACCAGGCGGCCCCCCAGAGGTATTCGATGACGTGGATGAGGTCGATCAGGATGGCGATGCTGGTCCCCCGGGCGGCGGCCTCGGCCCCGATGCGGTTGATCTGGTGGTTGTTGCC
>JALYZO010000127.1 GCA_030945745.1 Actinomycetota bacterium | reverse complement strand
GTTGTAGATGAGGCGGCCGACGACTCGTTCTGGGGCAATCCGGCTGACGCCCCCGGTGGCGGAGATCGCCCGCCCGATGAACAGCCTGCGGCGATCCCCGATGTCGTGGCCGATCATGGCCACGAGGACGTGGTCGTCGCCGATGAGGGGACCCAGCACCTGTCGGAACCGGAGTGGGCGGAGGCCCGCCACGACGACCATGAGGTCACCGACATCCCGGATGTCGAAGGAGAATCCATGCCCGCGTCGCAAGGTGAACCCGTCGGTCCCGGCGGGGCTCAGGACAAGCCCCAGGCACAGGATCCCCCGAGCCTCGGCCTGTCCGTGGCCCGGGGATCCACCGAGCTGCCGCACTGGACGGACCCGCCGACGGGGGAGGTGCCTCGTGTTCTCTCCGACGCCTCGGAACCTGAGGGTGACGATCTGAAAGCCTGGCGCGCCCTGGGTTCGAACGCCACCCGGTGGCGGGGAGATGGCGATTGGGAGGATGATGTCGACCTCGGCGACCTGGGCAGCGAAGAATCCCGTGTGGGCGCCATGGATACCTCGCTGTCGGACCACTCTGACATCTACTCGTTCGACAAGGAATTCGATGCCCTCGAAGAGGAGCGTTCCGGAACGCACCAAGCGATCGTCGCCGACGACATCGCAGACGTCGAGCACCCAGACTTCGAGCATGCGGACTTCGAGCACCCAGACTTCGAGCATGCGGACTTCGAGGATGCGGACTTCGAGCATGCGGACTTCGACGAGGTGGAGGACCGCGAGGAAGCACCGGTGGCACCCGAAACGGTCAGCGTCGGCGCATCGCGCCCGCCGCGACGCAGCGGGGATCGCCCGACGAGCCCCACGCGGTCACCGTCGTCGCGCAACGTCGGCGGCGGCGGTACCGGCTCCGGGCCCTCAGCGAGCGGTGAGCGTGACCTCGGGCAGGCCGTTGCGGTGGGCATCGGGTTCGTCGTGTTGCTCTTCGTCGCCTACGCCGTGGGTGCTGCGGCTCTGTTGGTCCTGGCCACGGCCGTAGTGGTGGCCTGCGCGGTCGAGGGTTACGGCATGTTGCAGCGGGCCGGGTTCCGCCCCGCCACCCTGCTCGGGCTGGTGGCCACCGCCGGCGTGATGTTCGCCGCGTACTGGCGGGGAGAGGCGGCTCTCCCCCTGATTGCAGCCGTCATGTTCGTGGCCACCATGTTGTGGTACCTGCTCCAGATCGTCGAGGCACGACCTCTGGCCAACGTCGCCGTGACCACCATGACGTGGGTGTGGGTGGGCCTGCTGGGCTCCTACGCAGCCCTGTTGCTGCGGGCCGGCCACGGCGACGGGCTGTTCCTCGGCGCCGTCATCCCGGTGGTCATTGCCGACATCGTCGCCTTCTTCGTGGGTCGCCAGATCGGACACCGCCCTCTGGCGCCCCACATCAGCCCCGGCAAGACCATCGAGGGGCTGGTCGCCGGGGGTCTGGCCGCCATCGTCGCCGGGGTGATCGTCGGCAAGGTGATCACGCCGTGGGGTGGCGTCAAGCATGGTCTGCTCCTTGGTCTCGCCGTTGCCGCGCTGGCCCCGGTCGGTGACCTGTTCGAGTCGATGATCAAGCGCGACCTGAGCATCAAGGACTCCGGGAGCGTGCTGCCCGGACACGGCGGACTGCTCGACCGCTTCGACGCCATCCTCCTGGTCCTGCCGGCGGCCTACTACCTCGGCACGTACCTCGGCATCGTGCACTGAGCACCGGCGTGCGGACCGTCAGCCTCGTCGGCTCGACCGGGTCGATCGGGACCCAGGCGGTCGATGTCATCGAGGGGGAACCCGACCGCTACCGGGTGGTGGCCATCGCCGCTGCCACCTCGGTGGACCTGCTGGTGGAGCAGGCGCAGCGGCTGCGACCCCAGATCGTGGCCATCGCCGATGCGACCCGGGCTGGCGAGCTGCGCCAGCGGGTGCCGGTTGGGGTCACGGTGCTGGCCGGTCCCGAGGCACTGACCGAGACGGCGACCATGGGTGACGTGGTCGTCAACGGCGTCGTCGGGTTCGCCGGCCTGCCGGTGACCCTGGCCGCCCTCGGTGCCGGTCGGCGCCTGGCCCTGGCCAACAAGGAGTCGCTCATCGCCGCCGGCCCGGTCGTCCAGGCCGCCCGGACCACGCCGGGCGCCGAGATCATCCCGGTTGACTCCGAGCACTGCGCCATCCACCAGTGCCTGCGCGCCGTGCTCCGCGACGACGCCATGGCTGCGTTGCCGGAGATGACCAACCCGTTCCTGCGCCGCGTCGTCCTCACCGCCAGTGGGGGACCGTTCCGAGGCCGCGAGATGCGGTCGCTGGGCGAGGTGACCATCGACGACGCCCTGGCTCACCCCACGTGGAACATGGGACCGAAGATCACCATCGACTCGTCCACGCTCATGAACAAGGGTCTGGAGGTCATCGAGGCCCATGAGCTGTTCGGACTCGACTACGACGACATCGACGTGGTGGTCCACCCCCAGTCCATCATCCACTCCATGATCGAGACCACCGACGGCGCCACCCTGGCCCAGCTGTCGCTTCCGGACATGCGCCTGCCCATCGGTTACGCCTTGGCCTACCCCGAGCGGATGACGACGCCGTTCGGTGCCATCGCATGGCCGAGGCTGGGCTCGCTGACCTTCGAGGCCCCCGACCGGGAAGGGTTCGGCTGCCTCGATCTGGCCTACCGGGCGGGCCGGGCAGGGGGCACGGCGCCGGCGTGCCTGAACGGCGCCAACGAGGTCGCCGTGGACGCCTTCCTCAAAGGGCGAATCCGCTGGGTGGACATCCCCGCCGTCATCGCCGAGGCCCTTGACGACTACTGCATCACCAAGCCCGATACCGTGACTGATGTGTTGGACGCGGATCGTGCCGGACGAGACCTGGCCCGCGTCAGCATCGAGCGGCGCGCGGCTGGCCGGCGGTGACGACCCACCCCTACGGGGAGAATCTCGACAATCCTGGCGCCGACGGCCCGAACCGGTTGCGGGCAGTGCTCGAAGAGGATCCTCTGGGGATCGCCAAGCGTCGCCATGATGATGACGGATCGCCGCCGGGGCCGAGGTCCCAGCAGCGCTTCGCCCTCCTGCGTCTCTTCGGCGTCATCGGCGCCATCATCGCCACCGGCTTCGTCGCCGGCGTGGGGGAGACGGTCCTGTTGGTCGGCGCCCTGTTCGTGTGCATCATGCTCCACGAGCTCGGCCACTTCCTCACGGCCAAGGCGGCGCGGATCAAGGTCACGGAGTTCTTCGTCGGATTCGGCCCCCGACTGTGGTCGGTGCGCCGTGGCGAGACGGAATACGGCGTCAAGGCGCTGCCGTTGGGTGGCTACTGCCGGATCATCGGCATGCACAACTTGGACGCCGAGGTCGACCCCGCCGACGAGGACCGGACCTACCGATCCAAGCCGGTGTGGCGCCGACTGACGGTGGCCCTGGCTGGCTCCGCCATGCACTTCCTCATCGCCATCGTCGTGCTCTTCGCCATGTTCGCCGGCCCCGGTGACAACGGCAACTACCTGCCCACGCCGGCGTCCAATCCCATCGTGGACATCTCACGGCTGACGACGGGTCCCAGCCCGGCGGCCGCCGCCGGGTTTCACCTGGGAGACCGGATCGCCTCGGTGAACGGGAGGACATTCCCCTCCTTTGATGCCCTCACCAAGTACGTCAAGGGCCGTCCCGCTCAGGCCCTCGACGTCGCCGTGGATCGCCGCGGCCGGCTCGTGCACCTCCATCCGACGACGGTCGACCTCTCCAAGGTGAAGGTGGCCGGGCGACCGGGGACCAACCCGCCGCCGACCACCGCTCCCACCGGCTTCTTGGGCATCGCCCCCAGCCCCGTCGTGCACTCGAGCGTCCTCGGGTCGCTGCGCGCGGGCGGGGGAGCGTGGGTGCACGCGTCGAGCCAGACGCTGAGCGCCTTTGGCCGCCTGGTCACGCTCCACGGCATCGACAACTACGTGAACATGTTGTTCAACAAGCAGGCCGCCACCAGCCGGACCGCTGAGCGGTTCGTCTCACCTGTCGGGGTGGTCAGCTTGTTCCACCAGGCCGGACAGAACGGCATCGGCACCGTGTTGTACCTCCTGGCCGTCATCAACATCTCCCTCGGCATCTTCAACCTGGTCCCGTTGCTGCCCCTCGACGGCGGCCACGTGGCCATCGCCGTCTACGAGGGGGTGCGGAGCCGCAAGGGCCGGCGCTACCACGCCGATGTCCGCAAGCTGGTGCCCCTCCTGTACCTGGCCATCGCTGCCATCGCCTTCCTGGGCCTCTCCGCGCTGTACCTCGACCTGCGCTACCCGGTCACCTGAGGGTCGGTCTGCGGGCTGGTCGACTCTGGTTGGGGCCGGCCCACCAGTAGCATCGAAGGCGATGGCTCAGACCCCGACGGACCCGCCTCCCCGCTACCCCCGCCGGCTTACCCGCCAGGTCATCGTCGGGTCGGTACCAGTCGGCGGGGATGCGCCCATCAGCGTGCAGTCGATGACGATCACCAAGACCGCGGATGTCGAAGGGACCCTGGAGCAGATCTACGCTCTTGCCGCCGCCGGCGCCGACATCGTCCGCTGCACGTGCAACGAACGGGCGGCCGCCGAGGGCCTGGCCCGTATCGTTCCCCGCAGCCCGGTGCCCATCGTTGCCGACATCCACTTCCATGTGGAGATGGCGCTCGCCGCCCTGGAGGCCGGGGTGAACTGCCTGCGCCTCAACCCCGGCAACCTGCGCAAGCCCGAGGAGATCAAGCTGGTGGCCCGGGAGTGCAAGGACCGCGGCGTTCCCATTCGCATCGGGGTGAACGCCGGATCCCTGCACAAGGACCTGGAGCGCAAGTACGGGGGGGCCACCCCCGAGGCGCTGGTGGAGTCGGCCCAGATGGAACTGGCCTACTTCGGCGAGGTTGACTTCGACGACGTGAAGATCTCGGTCAAAGCGTCGAATGTGCCGCTCATGATCGAGGCCTACCGGCAGCTCTCGGAGGTGACTGACCATCCCCTGCACCTGGGCGTCACCGAGGCCGAGCCGCCCCCTGCGGGGACGATCAAGGCCACGGCCGGCATCGGCGCCCTGCTGTCAGAGGGCATCGGCGACACCATCCGATACTCGCTCACCGCCGATCCGGTCCAGGAGGCGAAGGCAGGGCGGGTGCTGCTCGAAGCCCTGGGCCTGCGGGAGCGCAAAGGCGTCGACCTGATCGCCTGCCCGGCGTGCGGCCGAGCCGAGATCGACGTGTTCAAGGTGGCCCAGGAGGCGCAGGCGGCCCTCGAGAACCGCCAGATCCCCCTGCAGGTAGCGGTCATGGGCTGCGTCGTCAACGGTCCCGGCGAGGCCAGGTCGGCCGACATCGGCATCGCCGCCGGCAAGCACCGGGGCCATCTGTTCATCCAGGGCAGGATCGTGCGGGTCGTCCCCGAGGACGAGATGGTGTCGTCGCTCGTCGAGGAGGCCGAGAAGCTGGTGGCCGAAGGGGTCACCGCCCGGCTGGCCGCCGCCGACAAGGGTGCGGAGGCGGAGGCTGAGAAGGACCGGATGGCGTTGCTCGACGACAAGGGGGACGACGCCAACTCGTCGGAGACCCTGGTGCAGCTCATCGACAAGCGCCTGGACGCCGCCGGCAGGTAAGTCCTGAGCCGGCGTGGCATCGCCGCGCTCATGGGTGAACGCCGGTCGGCAAGCACGGCGGCCAGGTGAACAACGCCCGAACAGTCGCCGGAGGGCTGGCCTGGGGCCTTTGAGAGGCGCCAATGTCAGGGGCAGGGACGTCCCCGAGCCCTCTCTGAACGGAGACCCATCGTGCCCCGAGCTCGTGCAACCCGCTCCACACGACGTGTGCTCTGCGCAACCGCGGCAAGCCTCGTCGGCGTCCCGGTGCTGGCCGCCAGCGCGGGAGCCGCTCCGAACCCGCCCCTGCCCGTCATCCACCCCGCCCCGTTCGCCCAGGCCGCCGCCGGCCAGAGCCTCCCCGACGACATCACCACGCTCGGCAACGACGTGTTCGTGACCTACCAGAACGGTGTCGGCCCCGACGGGGCGCCGTCGAAGACCGGGACCACGCAGAGCAGCGTGGTGGAATACGGTCCGACGGGCAACACCGTGAAGACCTGGCAGATCACCGGGCGCGTCGACGGCCTCACCGCCGACCCGGCCCACAACCGGATCTTCGCCACGTCCAACGAGGACAACAGCTCCAGCCTGTTCGTGATCATCCCGACCAGGGCGAACCCGCTGCACTACACCTACAGCCCGAACCCGGCCGAGCAGGCACCCGGTGAGACTTCGCCCAACGGCGGGACCGACAGCATCTCGATCGGCACTGACGGCTCGGTGTACGTGGCTCACTCCAACCCCGATGCGGGGTTCCCGAGCACGGCGGCCACGTTCCGCCTAACCCTGAGCGGGACCACGGCCACCCTGACGCCGCTGTTCCGGGTCGATGACCCGGCCCGGGATGTCGTCACCGGCAAGCGGGTGACGTTGGCTCTGGGCGACCCCGACTCCAACCGCTTCATCCCGGCCAATGCCCCGGTCCTGCCCCGGACGCTCCTGCAGGTGTCGCAGAGTGACCACGAGATCATCATCGTCAACCACCCGCGTGCGGTCAACCAGAGCCTGAGCCGCCTGGTGCTCAGCAACGCCGGGAACGCCACCCGGCCCACCATCGACGACGTCACCGAGATCACCGGACCGGGCACGCTCTACGCCGTCGACCAGAAGGCGGGCACCGTGCACACCATCGACACCAGCGGCTTCACCCCCGGCAGCTTGGTGGTGGCCCAACCTCTCGACAGCGGCAATGCCGGACAGCTGGGCGTCGTCGACCCCAGGACCGGCGTGATCACCCACTTCCCCAACACGTTCGTCAGCCCCAAGGGCCTGGTCTTCGTCCCGGGCTCACCGCCGCCGGTCACGCCCGAGGTGCCGACCGTCGTGCTCCTGCCCCTGGCCGTCGCCGCCATCGGCGGGGGATTCCTCGTGCTGCGCCGCCGGAGCACGCGTAGATCCTGAGGCTACCGTCTCAGGCCATGCCCCCCACCCTCACCCCCCGAGCGACTGAGTTTCCCCGCTGGTACCAGGAGGTCGTCGCCGGGGCGGAGCTGGCCGACAACGGCCCGGTGCGAGGGACCATGGTCATCCGGCCGTGGGGTTACGCCATCTGGGAGCGCGTCCAGGCCGCCCTCGACGCCCGGATCAAGGCCGCGGGAGCGGAGAATGCCTACTTCCCCCTGCTGATCCCGGAGTCCTACCTCCGTCGCGAGGCCGAGCACGTCGAGGGGTTCAGCCCCGAGCTTGCCGTGGTCACCCGTGGTGGGGGCAAGGAGCTCGATGAGCCGGTCGTCGTGCGACCCACCAGCGAGACGATCATCAACAGCTTCTTTGCCAAGTGGGTGCAGAGCCACCGTGACCTCCCCCTGCTCATCAACCAGTGGGCCAACGTGGTCCGTTGGGAGCTGCGCCCCCGCCTGTTCCTGCGCACCACGGAGTTCCTGTGGCAGGAGGGCCACACGGCGCATGCCTCGGAGGTCGACGCCCGCCAGTACGCGTTGCAGATCCTGGCCGACGTCTACCGATCGACGATGGTCGACGTGATGTCCGTGCCCGTCCTGACCGGGCACAAGACGGCTCGGGAGCGCTTCGCGGGCGCCATCCGGTCGTGGACCTGCGAAGGCATGATGGGGGATGGCAAGGCCCTCCAGATGGGGACCAGCCACGAGCTCGGCCAGAACTTCTCGCGGGCGTTCGACACGCAGTTCTCCACGCCCGAGGGCACATTGGAGCACGTGTGGCAGACCTCGTGGGGAGTCTCCACCCGCCTCATCGGGGCGCTGGTCATGACGCATGGCGATGACGCCGGACTCCGCCTGCCCCCGGCGCTGGCCCCCGTCGAGGTGGTCGTCGTCTTGGTCCGCGATGGCGAGGAGACCCGGGCGGCGGCCGTTGCTCTGGTGGCGGAGCTGACGGCCGCCGGCCGGCGGGTGCGCCTCGATGACCGGGTCGACACCTCCTTCGGCCGGCGGGCGGTCGCCTGGGAGTTGAAGGGCGTCCCGGTGCGCATTGAGGTGGGACCTCGGGACCTGGCCGAGGGGCAGGTCACCATGGTGCGACGGGACCAGGGCACGAAGAGGCCGGTGCCGCTGCGCGGGGCAGCCGCCGAGGCGCAGGCCGACCTTGACGCCACCCAGGCCTCCCTGCTGGCGGAGGCGAGAGCAGCCGTCGCAGCGCGCACGCAGCGGGTGGGTACCATTGACGAGGCCACCGAGGCTGCGGCGGCCGGTTTTGCGCTGATCCCGTGGGGTTGCGTCGGCGACGAGGGGGAGACCCGCCTGGCGTCGTCAGGGGTCAGCGTTCGCTGCCTGCAGCGCCCCGACGGCGCCCTGGCCGATGGTGACGACGAGGCCGATCTCGTCGCTGTGGTGGCCAAGTCGTACTGAGGGCCGTCAGCTGTGAGGGTGGCAGACGCTGCGGGCGCGCTGCACCCGCCGCCGCTATACTCATCTGGCTGCCCGGAGAGGGGCGGCTCGTGCAGTACGTGGCGTGGGCCGCACCTGCGTGAGCAGGGTGCCCACGCTTTTTGTCTGATCCTTGACGGTCTGGTGCTGAGGCGTAGCGAAGCCTTGACGGTCGAGGCTGGTAAGGGTCCCTTGACGAGATCGAGGAGGTGCAGATGGGTTCGACCGACGGCCTGGCTGATCTGGCGCGCCCCCTGCTCTCCCAAGCCGGCCTCCAGCTGTGGGACATCGAGCTTGGGCCTTCGGTGGTCCGGATCCTCGTGGACCGTGGTGATGGCATCGATCTCGATGCCCTGTCAGCGGCGGCCGCCGCCCTTTCGCCGTTGCTCGACGAGCGAGATGATCTCGTGCCGGCCGGCCGTTACGAGCTCGAGGTGTCCAGCCCGGGCATCGAGCGGACGCTGCGGACCGTGGACCAGTACCGCCGTTATCTGGGCTCCCTGCTGGCCATCAAGACGACCGTGGCGGTCGATGGTGCGCGGCGCCTTCGGGCCACGTTGGTGGCCGTGACCGACGACACCATCGAGATCATGGTCGTCGGCTCAGCGGAACCCGTGACGGTGTCCCTCGATCAGATCGATCGAGCCCGGACCGTCCTGGAGTGGGGCCCCCAGGCCAAGCAGGACCGGCCAAAGCCGGGCAAGGCCAAGCCGGGCAAGGCCAAGCGGGGCGAGGCCAAGCGGGGCGAGCAGGGCCGTTCCAGCCGGAGCATGCGCCTCGCCGAGGCGGCCAGTCCCGGTGCCAACGATGATAAGGACCGTGCATCATGAAAGACCAGTTCGCGTTTCTCGACGCGCTGCAGCAGATTGCCAAGGACAAGGGCATCAGCACCGACGTCCTGCTCGATGCCCTGGCCAACGCCCTGGTGGCGGCCTACAAGCGCATGCCCGGCGCAGCCGAGGAGGCGGTGGTCACCGTCGACCCCGAGACCGGTGAGATCCGGGTGTATGCCCAGGAGGTGGACGAGGATCGCAACGTGCTGCGGGAGTGGGACGACACGCCCAAGGACTTCGGGCGGATCGCCGCGCAGACCGCCAAGCAGGTGATCTTCCAGCGGATCCGTGAGGCGGAGCGGGACCTCAAGTATGAGGAGTACGCAGGTCGTGAAGGTGATGTGGTCACCGGGATCATCCAGCAGAGCGACAACCGCTACACCCTCCTCGACCTGGGCAAGGTCGAGGCGCTGCTGCCCCAGGCGGAGCAGGTGCCCTACGAGCGCTACGAGCACGGAGCCCGCCTCAAGGCCTACATCGTCGAGGTCCGCAAGACCACCAAGGGTCCCCAGATCGTCGTCAGCCGCACCCACCCGGGCCTCATCAAGCAGCTCTTCGAGCTCGAGGTGCCCGAGATCGCCAGCGGCGTCGTCGAGATCAAGGCCGCGGCCCGCGAGCCGGGGCATCGCACCAAGATCGCCGTGTGGTCCAACGATTCCAACGTGGACCCCGTGGGGGCCTGCGTCGGCGCTCGGGGCGCCCGGGTGCGCATGGTCACCAACGAGCTGCGGGGCGAGAAGGTCGATATCGTCCCCTTCTCCGACGAGCCGCGCGAGTTCGTCATGCGTGCCCTGCAGCCGGCAAAGGTCAAGGAGGTCCACCTCGACGACCTGACCGGAACGGCGACCGTGGTCGTCCACGACTTCCAGCTGTCGCTGGCCATCGGCAAGGAAGGCCAGAACGCTCGGCTGGCCGCCCGCCTGACGGGTTGGCGGATCGACATCAAGAGCGAGACCCAGATCGCCGAGGAGGAGGCCTACGCCAACCAGGAGTGGGCGGAGGGGGAATGGGTGGAGAACGCCGCAGGAGAGATGGTCTGGCAGCCTGCGGAGGGCGGTGAGACCGTCTCGGCCGAGGCCTGGTCGGCGGGTGAGGATGACGGTGCCGTAACGGAGGGGTCGGCAGGTCCCGCCCAGGCGGCTCCCGCTGGCCAGCCTGCGCCCGAAGAGGCGCCGGCGCCTCCGAGCGGGGCAGGGCCCTGACGGCCGAGGTTTCGCCGGTCCGCACCTGTGTCGGTTGCCGGACCCGCCGCGAGGTCGACCGCCTGGTGCGCGTCAACCGGGTTGCCGACGGTGCGCTGGTGGTCGATCGCCATGCGCCCGGAAGGGGAGCATGGTTGTGTCGTGCCGTTGACAACAGTGCCGTTGACAACAGTGCGATCCAGACGTCATGCCTGGCGCTGGCGGAGCGACGTCAGGGCTTTGATCGCACCTTTCGAGTGCCTGTGGGGGCTTCGTCGATCATGGCGCTTCGTGACAGTCATGCAGAACGTGAGAAGATGGTTCTGACGTCGCCTCCGGCGCGACGTAGGAGAAGGGACTGACGGAGCAACTTGCCCAAGAAGATCCGGGTTTACGAGCTGGCACGAGAGCTCGGCCTCACCAACAAGGAAGCGCTCGACCTCTGCATCGGCTTGGGGATCGGCGTCAAGAGCCATTCCTCGAGCATCGAGGACCAGCAAGCTGACCGCGTTCGCCGCAAGGCCGACCGCGAAGGACTTCGCCGCGAGGTGCAACCGGACGAAGACGAGCCGGCCGCCAAGAAGGTCGGCCAGGCTCCCGCAGCCGAAGAGAGGGCCGGGCCCCTGCCGGCCGAGCCCGGCCCTTCTTCGCCTCGCGCCGAGTCCCCCCGGCTGGTGACCAGCAGGGCGGCGCCCGTGGACGCCCCGGCCGCCGCTCCTGGCCCCCCATCCGCTGCGCTCCAGCGACCCCAGAGCGCGCCGACGGCCGCACCCCTGCGACCCCAGACGACGCCGGCAGCTTCGCCCCGCCCGGCC